>JAJYRW010000069.1 GCA_021793895.1 Actinomycetes bacterium | reverse complement strand
GCCATCAGCAAGTCGCAGTCGATTAGTAGGGTGAAATAACTCTCTGCGACCATCTTGTACCGGCGCTGAAGTGAACATTAATAAGTCGTAACCAAGAATCTCTGCCTGAGCTTCTACCCCGGTTAATAACTCTGAATAAAAGTCACGAGTCTCTGCAGGAAAAGCGGCCTCATATGTAAAAACACCGATCAATTTATTGGCAACACCGGCCAAGCTGCGTGCGGCAGGATCCGCGACATAGCCATGCTCCTGCAGCACCTTCAGGACACGCTCCCGTGTTTCTGGTGGGATCCGCGCAGAGGAACCTTCCTTGTTATTCACGACCAACGAAACCGTTGACTGACTAACGTTTGCCAACTCAGCGATCTTGCGCTGGGTCAGCCTGCGCGGCGTGCTCATATTTACAGACCACCACCAATCCGGCACGCCAGCGTGCCGCCCTCTTCCATTGAAATTTGGTCAACCAGAGGCTAATCTAGTGACTTAACCACTGATCATACGTATTATCAGAACGGTTTAGAGTTTACACACCCTCTTGCACTGTTTGTCAACTTCGATGAGAAAGTGAGCGGTCAATGATGATCGACCAAGGAGCCACAAGGAATCCGCGTACTGTTGCGCGGATGCTCCTTGCCTTGCTACTAGCAATCGGCCTCGTCACGGCAAGCGATGTCCCCCAAGCACATGCGCAGGCCGAAGAGGTGCCGGATGGCTGGCCAAATTTTGGATTCCAAGAAATAGTCACTGACAAATCGTCAATGTCATTCAACCCGACTAATGAATATATTTTTCCAAGCATCTTCCACGCTGGGTATTATCTTGATGATCCTTTGGGTGAATGGTACTTATATTACGCGCCACATGATCCCCCCGGTGGCATATCACTAATGTATTCAGATAGCCTCGACGGTCCGTGGACCGAGTATGAAGATAACCCTATTATTCCCAGCAAGTGGGAGCCACATTTCGATGTTTCACACGTCTCCACACCAGAGACGATTTGGATGGAATCCGAAGAAGAAGTTTATCTTTATTTCCATGGCGAAAATTCACACACCCGCTGGGCTACAAGTTCAGATGGCATCCACTTCAGTTATGGCGGAACAGCCTTAGAAAACAGCATGAGCGGCGCCGAGGTCACCGAAACAAGTTATGCACGTGTGTTCGAGCATCCGAATCCGGATTCTCCTTATCAGTACGGCATGTTTTACATGGCCAATGAGCGGGATGACATCCGGCGGATTCGGCTTGCTGAATCTCTAGACGGAGAAAACTGGGAAGTTGTGCCTGGCTATGTCGTTGAACCCGGGCAGGTAGAAGGTCAGAACGTTTCCAGCGCCAACCTATGGGAATGGAACGGCACTTTATACGTCACCTATCACGCCTCAAGTGGCTCAATATACGCCCGCACAATTGATCAAACACTGCGAAATGTGGGCGAGGAACCTTTACTGCTCCACAGCTCGAGCGGTGTTGGTGCTGATACGGGCAGGGTTGCTGCGCCCGAGATAGTTACACATGATGGGCAGACATACCTATTTTATGAAGCCGGAGATCGGCTAGGAGCAACGATCGCCTTCGCGAAAGACGGTTTTCCCGCTAAACCCGTTCAAGAAGGCAACATCTTCGCCCCTGATCCCACGGATCCGCTTAATGCCCACTGCTCAGCTTCCGGCAGCGATGAATTTGACACTGCTGAGCTGTCAACCGACGTCTGGCATCGCACCCTCCGGGCGGAAGACGCGCGCCACTTCTTAGATGACGGAGCACTGCACATCCCGACGTATGCTGCAGGTGTCGCAGGTGCGCCGCTAATTCAACAAGAATTACCCGATGAACCGTGGGAAGTGACAACAAAGGTCAATATTGATGCAACTGAGCGGTTCCAGCAGGCCGGATTATTGCTTTATGCAAGCGATAGTCACTATGCAAAGTTTGATCTGGGGAGAGCAACACCTGGACCAACTGTTGAACTCGTATACCACCGCGATGGCAATAACCGCCAGGATTCCGGTGCTCCAAAAGTCGCCGGAGCAACGACGCTGTGGCTTCGTCTAACAAATGATGGCTCAACGATCAAAGCAAGCGTTTCCTATGATGGTGAGACGTTTGAAAATTATGGTCGCGATATTGATGTCCAGAATGCAGGATTCACGCACATCGGACCTTACGCTTTTATGGGTGATACCGAGGCCACCGAAATAGCGGCTTCATTTGACTGGTTCCGCTTCTCGCCCACAGCGTTGGAACGCGTTGAGTGTCTGCATAATCAAGACCTAGATACTGATACGGAAATTGCGCTACCCGGTGAGATGCGTCTCACCTCAACCAGCGGGTGGTTAATTGGACAGCATGATGGAAACTATTCAGTGAAGGCGGACTTGAACTGGGGCGCAAATGCCAGCAAGATCACACTGCTGGAAAATGGTTCCGTTGTAGACACTAGAGATCTTACGCCAAATGGTCCCCTGCCTCAGTCATTAGACTTCGATTTTGAAAATCGTCCCAATGGCGAATACGCCTACCAGGCTGTGTTGACGAATTCTGAGGGCACAACGGTTACTGATCCGCTGACCGTCACCGTAGCGGATGCTCACCCCGGTCAACCCGTATTAAGTCACGATAACTGGAGTGGCACATCCGACTTCACGATCACCGCAAATTTATGGTGGGGAACAAATGCTTCTGAATTTAGGCTTTTGGAAAATGGAGCCTATATCGAAAAAACTACTCTCGATGAGGCAACCCCCCAACACCAGACCGTGCAGACGCAGGTTCCTCAGCGAGCCTCAGGGCACTATACGTACGTGGCGGAATTTATTAACGATAACGGGATAACTCGCAGCGAACCGATCACTGTTTTCGTTAAATAGAGCCGTAGATGGATGGAGTAGAAAGACTTCTGCTCCATCCATCGCCGTATATTTTCTATATTAAATCGGGAACACGACTAATAACTTTCAGCGATCGTCATTTTTGAGTCGTCACTTGCCTGATCTTCATGCCCTTCATTTGCTTCGTGCTCTTCATCTATAGTGTTTCCGACGTCAGCTTCTACAGATTCCACATCAGCCTTTTGCAGCGGCTGCCTCTCCAATTCAGCAATATGCTCACTTTCATAGCGCGTGCGTGCGTAATTGGTGCTTCCTAAACGCAGATCATGGCCGATAGAACTGGCGATGATCTCGAGCGAGAGTCGCGGTGGACCGCCCTCTTTGGGCTGCCACTCTGATGTACGGAAACGCCCATAAACAATGACGGGATCGCCCTTATTAACGGAAAAAGCGGTATTGCGGGCCAGATTGCCGAACGACATGACCGAGTACCACTCGGTGCGCCCGTCGACCCACTCCCCTTTTCCTCGGTCAAAATAGCGCGGGTTTACGCCAACGCGAAATACGGTCATAGGCGCGCGGCCTTCTTTTTGGTGCAACTCCGGTTTATGCGCGACCCGGCCCCGAACGGTCATAAATGTTTCACTCATGGTTCTCCTTACCTGGATTGGCTCGATACCGATCCGTTAAGAAACCACTTTGTGCTGCTACCCGGGATGAGAAAATCGCCGGTCATTAAAGCCGTGGAAAGGTGCCTACGACGTCAAGCGGGGGATCATTCAGTGATCGGACTGGGGAACATTCAGTAATCGGTCTAGGGATCAATCCGGAGCCAAGGTTCGCGCGATAAGGCAAGCGAATGTTGACCGTGGGCAAATGCGCCAACCGGTGGCCGGCGCTGTGTAAAACGAAAAGGACCCCCGCTGTTTAAAAGCAACAGAGACGCCTGTCCATCGTGATCTAGATATTTCGCTTCAATCTAGCATCGTTAGGCGCGTCGGCGAAGCATCTTGACCAGTACCAAACCGGAGATCACAAGAAGCGCAGCCGCAGCGGCTAGCGCAGCCAGACCCGCACCGGTATGCGGCAGTGTGCTTTCGTTAGTGCCCGCATTATTTTCTCCCGCTCCTCCGTCACCGGGGTTGCCTGGTTCCGTGGGATCGTTTGGGTCGTTCGGGTTGTTTGGATCCCGTGGAGTGCCCGGGTTTTCCGGGCGCCCCGGGTCACTTGGGCCTTCGGGATCTTCTGGATCGCCTGGTTCTTCGGGATCCTCGGGATCACTGGGATCTTCTTCGCAATTACGTGGCTAATTACGCTCTAAATCAGTGGCGCGATCATTGGCGGTGGTCTCAGTATTTGATTCATGCACAACCTCACTTGGGCGCTTGCCCGCAAGTTCGGCTTGCACCCCGGTGATGGCTTCGCGCACCTCGCGATGGGAGTGGTGCACAGTAACAATCGGCCCAACGATCCGCTCACCCACCAGCGATGCCGCTGCCGCGCGCAGCCCCTCCCCATAGTCACGCGAGCGTTCATCCCGAACCTTCCGCAACTGCCGGGCAAAAATCGCCAAACTCAGCAAGAGGAGCAGCAAACTGATGACCGCCAAAATGACCGGGATGACGATTTGGGCAAGATCCCATTTCGCGAGCTGATCGGTTAGATAAGGAATGTGCCACTGCGGCGCGGCGGGCGCGCTAGCCGGAGCGATGGCCAGCCACGCCGCCCAGCCGGCGCCGATAAGAAAGAGCAGCGTAAATAAAAACGAGAAGAAAACCCGGGCGCGGCGCAACTTTCGCGGTGGCTCTGGCAGCGGCACTGCTTGGAGTGCTGAACGTAAACTCGTGCCCAGATCGTCCGCTAGGGGAACTGCTGCGGCAACGGACTGCGCCCACAACTGGGGCAATCCCTCCTGTGCCGGTGTGATGATTTTTTCGCGCGCTGACTCAACCAGTTCGGCATCGATTGGGTGTTCATCTGAAATTTCGGGCAAACCACCGCGGTCGTCCACCTCGAGGAGGGCATCGCGCATCCGGGCCTGCAAGGCAAGCGCATCGCCCGCTTCCGCCAAAGTCGCCGCGGCCGCCGAAATAGGAAGGTCATCGCGCTTCGGTTCCCCTTCTGCAACCGTGGGCGCCAGCAAATCGCCCACAGCGCGCAGGTCGACGGCGGCTCGCACTGCGGCGGCAGACCGGGTTTGTGTCAGGCGCGCCAATACGTCACGCAGCCCGGCGATCCCCTCCGAAGTGAAGGTCGAAACCGCCTCCACGGGCACATCATCGAGGCCGTCTTCGGTAAGCAGTCGTTTGATGTCGGAGAGAAGTGAGGGGACGGCAACTTCGGGAATGGTGTCTATTTTGTTCAATACCACCATCAGTGAGCGTTCATGGCCGCCTAATTCTTGCAGATAGCGGGTATGGACGGCAGCGTCTGCGTATTTTTGCGGGTCTAGTACCCAAATGAGCACGTCGGCTCGCGGAACAATTTGGTCCACATACTCGCGATGATGCTCCGCCACCGAGTCGTGATCGGGCACGTCCACCAAAACCAGTCCGCGCAGTTCCTCTTCCGTGCCGACGTCAAGTTCAGACTCGCGTGTGTATCGATTTTCTGCGGCGATTCCCAGGTGGTCCAAAAGCTCATCGGCCGAGTTGCCCCACACGCATGCCAGGGGTTGGGAGGTGGTGGGCCGCTTCACGCCCACATCGGCAAAGTCGATTCCGGTAAGCACGTTAAACAGTGATGACTTGCCACTACCGGTTCCCCCAACCAGCGCCACAACCGTGTAGTCAACGCCCACGGCCAGGCGATCCCGAATCGCATCAAGATGTTCATGCAATTGGCTTGATGCCTCAACTGGGATTCGCTCCCCCGCCTGGACTGCGGCTCGTTCAACCGCAACGAAGCGCTCCGTCAAGAGGGTGGAAGATCGCTGTGCCTGCGGGTCGGTGCTCATCGAACCTCCTGAAGCCGTCGGGTGGCTTTTGCTAGTTGTTGCCCACTCTTTCGCATCGGCAGCAGTGGGACCAATTGATTTTGGACGGCGGCCACCACCTGGTCGGTTACCTCACCCTGGACGGTTTGTAATTTCTCGCCGAGTGTCGTCGCCGTTTCAACGCCAGGTTCGCCAAAAACGGTGCCTACCAGCGCGCGCGCACCCCGGATGCCCATTGCGCCGGCCTGCAGCAATATGGCGGTGTGGCCAGCCCCCAGTGCCCGGGTTTGGGCGCGCCGTAATTTTTTGCTGCGGTCACGCTCCCATTCCGCCGCGGTTTCCTCCACGGTCGTTTTCCATTTATCAAAACGATCGGATTTCACGTCGGGTTCTTGGGCGGCCTGCGTCCACTCTTCTTCCAATTCTACTTCGGCGACCGCCTTTAAAATGGCGCCATTGAGTAGTTTGTACTGATTACGTGCCAGGTTCTGAAGTTCTTTTGTGATCGCCGCAGCGACTTCGTCCAGCGCAGCGGCGACGGCGGCGCGATCCTTGCGGCGAATTTTCAGCCGCTCCCCGCTCGAGACGTTCAGCACGTGCCAGGTGTCGGCGTGGGCGCGCCAGGCGTCTGCCAAACTGCTGGCGGCCGGCTCGATTTCCGCCCAGGGCCGCTTCGCCCGATCACGTACCTGATCTTCAGCCTCCGCGCCGCGCCGGGCCAAATCCTTCAGCGCTTGATCCTGGTCATAGAGCAGATCTTCCAGTTCCGTAAGCGGCTGTGAGACGCTGGCTAGCGCACCACGCAGCGACCGCTGTTCCACGATGCGCGCGTGTGAGCTTCCCGCCAGCGCCCACAACCACCGGCGCAGCGGCTCGACCGCTTCGCTATCCAGTAGCCCGTGATGCGCTCCGGCATCCGGGATCACGAAGAGGGGCGCCGTCCCTAACTTTGTTTCTCGCAGCTGCCGGGCAAGATCCAGCCTGACGTCGCGTTTTTCTTCCGCACTGGTGCGATTGAGGACGACGGCAATCGCCGCATCGCGCTCGGCGGCCTGTTCGAGGACTTCCCAGGGCACCGCATCGCCGTAACGCGTGGGGGTCGTGACAAACAACCACAGGTCGGCGCCGCTTAATACTTTGAGCGCCCGATCGCGGTTTTCTTTGAGAATCGAATCAATATCGGGAGAATCAATCAGCGCCAGCCCGCGGGGCACTTCGGGCGCGCTGCGCAGTTCCACCTCGGCTGCCAGTGCGGGCCCGGCCGGGTTTTCATCTGCGGGGTTATGCAACAAAATGGGGCGGCGCGTGGTGGGGCGCAGGACACC
>JAJYRW010000068.1 GCA_021793895.1 Actinomycetes bacterium | reverse complement strand
TCCGATCTATTCTTAAGCCGGCCTCTTCGAACACTTCCCGCACCGCAGCCTGGGCTGCAGTTTCGCCCTCATCAACACCCCCACCAACCAGGTACCACCATGAGCGGTCAGGCTGGTGTGCATCATGCCCGCGCGCCAGCAGCACCCGGTCATTGTCGTCCAACAAGATGACGCGGGAGCCGCGGCGAAAGGGAATACCGTCCGGACCTGGTTTCCAATCAGGGCCCAGCTGTGAAGGCCGCCCCGAAAAGGTCACCAGCCCCGTTCAGCAAGCCGATGTGGCACGGGAATCTCATCCACCGTCAGGCCAACCATGGCCTCGCCCAGACCGCGTGAGACCTCAGCTAAAACAGCCGGATCTTGGTAATTTTCGGTAGCGCGCACGATCGCGCGGGCCCGCTGCTCCGGATTGCCAGATTTAAAGATGCCCGAACCCACAAAGACGCCCTCGGCGCCCAGCTGCATCATCATCGCCGCATCCGCTGGAGTGGCGATTCCCCCGGCGGTAAACAGCGTGACCGGCAGTTTGCCCGTCGTGGCAATTTCGCGCACCAGATCATAGGGAGCCTGAAGTTCCTTTGCCGCCACGTACAGTTCATCTTCGGGTAGCGCCGCCAGCTGAGCGATTTCCGTGCGCAAAGTACGCATATGCGTGGTGGCGTTGGAAACATCGCCCGTGCCGGCTTCACCCTTGGAGCGGATGAACGCAGCTCCCTCGGTAATGCGCCGCAGCGCCTCACCCAGATTTGTCGCCCCGCACACAAACGGCACATCAAATGCCCACTTATCAATGTGGTGGGCGTAATCAGCCGGGGTGAGAACTTCCGACTCGTCGACGTAGTCAACACCCAAAGACTGCAAGATCTGTGCTTCTACGAAGTGTCCGATGCGCGCTTTTGCCATGACCGGCACGGACACGGCGTTTACGATCCCGTCAATTAAGTCGGGATCGCTCATTCGAGCAACGCCCCCCTGAGCCCGAATATCCGCCGGGACCCGCTCCAACGCCATAACGGCAACGGCACCGGCATCTTCAGCGATTTTCGCCTGCTCCACCGTGACGACGTCCATAATGACGCCGCCCTTAAGAGAGTCGGCCACGCCGCGACGAACTCGCGGCTGGGATGCTGCCTGGTCGGCGTTATTTTGCGTCGTAGACACGTATACCTCTTTGATATGAAAAATGAATTAAAGGCCTGCTCTTACATCGTAGACCCCAAGGCCCGCTGGAAGATCATCATCTAACTCGATCATTACCGGCATGGGTGCCCGCCCAGCCAAACGTAAGAGCCGTACCAGTATTTTACGCCGAATACGCCGCGTATGGGAAACGGCGTCATTATGGAATCTGCGGGCCATCTCCGCCCGCACCCAAGCCGAGGCCAGGGCGCCGACAACGCTCGAGCCCAGTTCGCCGTCCGCAATCTCCCCCAAAAACTCCTCATCCGATAGGCCCGCCCGCAGTGCCTGGGAGAGTTCTGATTCCGCAATTTCCCGCTGCGGGTCGGAAAGACCATCCATGTCGAGCACGCGGGCGGCAGATTCGGCAATGACCAGCGTTGCGGCGGGATCAAGGACGCCTAAGCGGACCAGTTCGAGTGCGGCCGAGGCCCGGCGAACAAGTTGGGCGTCCAGCGCGGTTGAGGCGGCTGCGATGCGGTGGTGGAGCCGATCAAGACGCGAGGCCAGGCCGGTGATGAGCCAAATAAGGATGACCACGACCAGGGCAATGGCCCACCACATCCACGGGCTCATACGAATTCGCCTTCGTCACTGTGGTCGGTGGTCACGGCGCCCGGTTGCTGCTGGGAGACCATCTCGTAGACGGTCAAAATGCGCTCCGCCACCACGGACCAGTCGTATTTGCCCACGGCGGCAGTGGCCCGCTCCACAAAGGCGGCGCGTTTTTCCGGGTGAGCAAGCAGGTCGTTTATGACCCGAGCTAAATCTGAGGAGTCGCCATTGGAAAACAGGGCGCCAAGTTCGCCGTATTCGAGCACGCGCTGAAACGCCCCAATATTTGAGGCAACAACGGTGGTGCCGGCACTCATGCCCTCCACGAGGACGATTCCAAAACTTTCGCCTCCCGTCTGGGGCGCGATATACATATCGACCGAGCTGAGTAGTTCGGCTTTTTCCGCATCGGAAATACCGCCTAAAAATTCCACGGCTTGCGCGTTTTCACCAAGTGTTTCCGCCGCCGCCTGGGCATCTCCGCGCCCGGCAATGAGAAAGCGGGCGCCGGGGTGTTTGCGCCGGATTTCTGGAATCGCCCCAAACAAAATGGGCAGTCCTTTGCGCGGTTCATCCAGGCGCCCCAAGAAGGCGATCGTGGGCGCCTGAGGTGTCCCAGTCCATTTATCTACCGGTTTCGCCTCGGCGAAGCGATCTACCCAGACGCCGTTGGGAATGATGATCGCATCGCCCCCGACGTGTTCCACGACCGTACGCCGGGCATCTTCCGATACCGCGATGCGAGCCGCGAGCTTTTCGAGGCTGGGTCGCACCATCGGGTAGGCAATCTGCATAGCGCGCGAGCGCGGGTTAGAAGTGTGGAATGTCGCCACAATGGGGCCGCGGGCAATCCACAGCGCGATCATTCCCAGGCTCGGTGTGACCGGCTCGTGAATGTGAAGTACATCGAAGTTCCCGTTAGTGAGCCAGCGCCGGACCCGCGCGGCAGTAAGTGGGCCGAAATTCAAACGCGCAACTGAGCCGTTATAGCGAAACGGGATTGTGCGCCCGGCAGGAACGACGTAGCCCGGAATCGGCGTGCCGTCTTCTGCCGGCGCCAGGACGGATACCTCGTGCCCAATAGAAATTAGGTGTTCGGCGTGATCGCGAATATGAAACTGCACCCCGCCCGGGGCATCGAAGGAGTATGGGCACACGATTCCAATGCGCATGGTCCGGCCCTACGACTTCGTGGTGGGTTTTGGTGCGGATGAATCCCGACCACCTGTGATTACCGGTGGCGGCGCGTCAAGATCGGCGGTAAACACTCGCTGTAACATGTGCCACTCCCAGGGGCGCTTGGCTATTTCTTCAGCCAGACTATCGGCACACCGCTGAATCATGGAGTGAATCTGGGCCTCGCGATCCCCTTCGCCGGGCACAATCTCGGGGTGGATTTGCAACACCATGCCCCAGGGACTGCCGGCAGCTTTGCGCGCTGCACCGCGCAGCCGCTCATGATAGAAGGTCACGGGAAACAGCGGAGACTTGCCGGCTAGCGCAATAACTGCCGGGCCCTTTGCCATGCGGGCCGGTTCGCCAAAAAATTCCACCTCGACGCCGTTATGCGATAGGTCCCGGTCAAATAGCAGCGGCACAATGCGCGGGGGGCGGCGCAGGGCCGAGAGCAAACCGCGCACGACTCCCTCATCGCCGAGAGCAAAAATCTCCATACCCAGACACTGGCGAAACTCCAAGAACGCGTCGAAGACTTCGGGCGGGTTTAACCGCTCAGCCACCGTTGTCACAGGTGAGATTTCCAAGGATGCATAGGCGCCGGCCAGATCCCAGTTGCCGATATGGCCCAGGCCCAATACGGCGGACTTACCGGCGGCAAACGTCTCGTCGAGTCGCTCGCGCCCCTCCACACGGCACCGCGCCCGAATCTGGTCGGCGCTAAAACTGCGCAACCGGAAGGCATCAATGTAATAGCGGGTGTAGGCTCGCATGCCCATCCGGCTCAGTCTTCGCAGATACCGCGGGCCCGCCTTGGGTCGGACCCGACGCAGATTCGATTCCAGGCGCCGCACTCCCTTGCCGCGGCGCAGCCACATCAAATCACTGACTCCCATAGCCAGGGTGCGCACGAGGCTTTCAGGAAATTTGTCGATTGCGCGCCAAGCCAGCAAGAAAAGTTTCGTGCCCAAATTCACGTCTGCTCCAGTGCCTGCTTGCGCACCACGACAACTCGCTGGATGACGGTGATAAACGCGGCCACGACCAGCACACCCAGCGTGATTGTGAGCACGATCACCGGCAGGCCCAGTCCGGTAAAGCCCGTCATTACAAGCGCTAAGACAAGGCGGTCGGCCCGCTCGGCGATTCCCACTTCGGCGGTCATGCCCAAACCTTCAGCCCGCGCCCGCGCATAGGGCACGATCGATCCCAATATCAAGGCCGCCAGGGCGAAGTGACCAATAAGGATCTCATCACCGATGCCGTAGCCCCACAGCACTAATCCGCCGAAAATCGCGGCATCGGCAAACCGGTCAAGCGTCGAATCGAGGAACGCGCCCCACCGTGATGGCCGATCAAGCAGCCGCGCCATGATTCCATCTACCGCATCAGAAAACACGAAGGCCGTAATCACGACCGTGCCCCAAAAAAGTTCTCCCCGCGGATAGAACGCCAGCGCGCCCACCATGACGCCCAGCGTGCCCACGATCGTCACGGCATCGGGACTGATGCCCAGGCGCACGAAAAGCTTGGCAAGGGGCGTAAATAGTTTGGTGATACCGGAGCGCGCGAGTCGGTTAAGCAAGGTTTTCCCATTCAGCTGCGAGTTTGTCGCGCGTATCCGCAAGCAATTCGGGCAGGGCCTTTGTTTGGGCGACGATGGGTAAGAAGTTCGCATCCCCCGTCCAACGCGGCACCACGTGCTGGTGGAGGTGGGCAGCGATTCCCGCTCCCCCGGCCACGCCCTGATTCATTCCGATGTTGAACCCGGCCGGGGCTAATGCGGCCCGCACGGCCCGCATTATTTTTTGGGTTAGTGCACCGATCTCGTGCATTTCTTCGCTGGTGAGGTCGGTGTAGTCCGGCACGTGTCGGTACGGGCAGATAAGGACGTGTCCGGAGTTGTAGGGAAATAAATTTAGGACGACGTACGCCCACTCTCCCCGCGCGACCACCATGGATTCGGTGTCATCATGCTGCGGTGCTATACAAAACGGGCAGCGCGCCTTGGCCGCGGCGGAACTGCCTTCATCCGCGTGGGCGGGTTTGGCATCGCCGGCGACGTAGACCATGCGGTGGGGAGTCCACAAGCGCTGGAAGGCGTCGGGAACTCCTACCAGCGGGTCGGTTTCAGCGTTCGGGTCCTCCATGGGCGGCTATACCTGCGCTCGGGTTTCGATTGCAGTAACGATGCGCTCGATCGCCTCATCAACCGGCACGCCGTTGTCTTGGCTGCCATCGCGGAAGCGGAACGAGACGGCACCGGCCTCCTGGTCTTCGCCACCGGCAATGAGCACGAAGGGAATCTTTTGCTTCGAGGCGGTGCGGATTTTCTTCGGGAATCGGTCATCGCCATCGTTAAGTTCGGCGCGCACGCCTCGGGCTTGTAGCTGCTCGACGATTTCGTGCAGATAGGGCGCGAATGGCTCGGCCACTGGGACGGCTTCGACTTGCACGGGTGCCAGCCAGGGTGGGAACGCCCCCGCGTAGTGCTCGGTAAGTACCCCAAAGAAGCGCTCGATTGATCCAAATAGCGCGCGGTGGATCATCACCGGGCGCTGGCGGCTGCCATCGGCGGCCTGGTATTCCAGATCGAATAGTTCGGGCAGGTTCAGATCGAGTTGGACGGTCGACATCTGCCAGGTTCGTCCAATCGCATCGCGCGCCTGCACCGAAACTTTGGGCCCGTAAAACGCCGCGCCGCCCGGATCTTCTACGAGTTCTAAACCGGATTCCACGCACACTTCGCGCAGCGTGTTTGTCGATTCCTCCCACATTTCATCGGTACCGACGAATTTTTCGGGATCCTTGGAAGAGATTTCCAAATAGAAATCGTCTAAGCCATAGTCGCGCAACAGGTCGAGCACAAACTGCAGTGCGCCGGCGATTTCCGACTTCATCTGCTCGCGTGAGGCGAAAATGTGGGCATCGTCTTGGGTGAAGCCGCGAGCCCGGGTCAGTCCGTGGACTACTCCCGATTTTTCATAGCGATAAACGGTGCCGAATTCGAACATCCGCAGCGGCAGTTCCCGATATGACCGCCCCTTCGAGCGGTAAATCAGAATGTGCATGGGGCAGTTCATGGGCTTAAGGTAGTAATCCTGCCCCGCGCGGCGCACGTGCCCCTCATCGTCCACGACCTCATCGAGGTGCATGGGTGGGTACATGCTTTCGGAGTACCAGTCCAGGTGGCCGGAAGTTTCAAACAGTTGGGACTTGGTGATGTGGGGAGTGTTTACGAATTGATAGCCCGCTTCAAGGTGGCGTTTGCGGGAGTACTCCTCCATTTCGAGGCGAATTATTCCGCCCTTGGGGTGGAATACGGGCAGCCCAGAGCCGATCTCTTCGGGGAAGGAGAATAGATCTAGTTCGGCGCCCAGGCGGCGATGATCGCGCCGCTCGGCTTCGGCAATGCGTTCTTGGTAAGCCCGCAGCTCTTCTTTGGTGGGCCAGGCGGTGCCGTAGATGCGTTGCAGTTGTGGGTTGGCTTCCGAGCCGCGCCAGTAAGCGGCTGCCGATCGCATCAGGGAGTATCCACCCGCAAGGAGGCGGGTATTAGGAATGTGGGGTCCGCGGCACAGGTCTTTCCAGACAACCTCGCCCTTGCGGTTGACGTTGTCGTAAATGGTGAGCTCGCCGGCCCCGATTTCGGCGCCCGCTCCCTCGGCCGCCTCAGCGGCGGCTTCACCTTCACTGCCCTTTAAATTGACCAGTTCTAATTTATAGGGTTCATCACTCAGCTCCCGGCGTGCTTCTTCTTCGGTGACAACGCGGCGGCGGAAGGTTTGCCCAGATTTAATGATCCGCCCCATGGCCTTATCGAGGTTCTTTAAATCCTCGGGAGTAAACGGCTGTTGAACATCAAAGTCGTAATAGAACCCGTCGGTGATGGGCGGACCAATACCTAAACGCGCATCTGCAAAGGTTTCTTGCACGGCCTGGGCCAGTACGTGGGCCGCAGAGTGGCGCAGCACGTCGAGACCGTCAGGCGAATCAATAGTTACGGCCTCCACCGTGCTTCCGGTGGTCAACGGCGTGGCTAGGTCGACTAGCTGTCCATCAACGCGCGCGACAACGACTTCGCGGCGCTCAGAATAGATATCGGCGGCCGTGGATCCGGCGGGTACTGATTGTTCTTCCCCGTCGATGGTCAGGGCGAGCTCACTCACTTAGCAGAATTCCTCGCTGGTCAAGGTGGCGCACACTCCTTGCCGGTGGCGCTTTAGGCGTATCCCCTCGATGCTACTCAGCGTAATAGGCTTTTCGCATCGAGCACCTGCGTAGTCGCATTCGGTAACTCTGCGTAGTCACATTCGCAACAAAGCCCTTCCGGCTG
>JAJYRW010000067.1 GCA_021793895.1 Actinomycetes bacterium | reverse complement strand
GATCTGAGCAACTACTTGGGCCACTTGGGTAACTGCGGGCGCGGCGTCACTACGTTTTTGACGCGGTTTTTAATGGCACCGTAAATCACGCCACTTCCATAGGAAGCATCATCGATTAACCGCAGGCCCAAGCCCCGAATGGGATCGAGTTTTGCGCGTTGTAGCACGTGGTCGTTTACCGGTTCGGCCATCATTGCTACGGCTACTCCTCGGGCCAGTTTGGATCGCGGGCTCAGCAAAAGCGTGGTCCACCCCACCGGCCACCAGTCTCTGCGCAAGAGGTGTCCTACCCAAAACACATCGGACCACAGCGATCTGCCCGTCATCTCGGCCGCTACAGTCCAGGGAACTTCCGGCCCCAGAATTCGCTTTTGCCGCGCAAATTCGTAGAGCCCGATGAGCGCGGCGGTTTTTCGATGGCCCATCGACGTGGCTGCTAAAGCAGCGATGCCGGAAAAAGACGGAGAAGCGGGCGTGAGCCGGCGCGGATGCCGCATTTCCAATAGTGCCGCTGAGGTTCCATACTGCGCGCGCCGGCCCATAAAATCTCGCCACGAGGGCCGCACGTGATGGTGCACAATGACATCGGGCGCATAGAGAATCGTCCAACCTGCCTCATCCAGCCGCCAAAACAGATCAACGTCTTCGCCCACGCGAAGCGCCGGGTCAAATGCGGGCGTGCTGGTAGCGCTACGGCGAACGAGAACTGCTGCACTGGGCAGCCACCCAACGGCAACACCGTGAACAACGTGGCTGGGAATTGCTCCCATGTCTAATTCGGAGCGCGTGTCCTCGTAGCGTTCAATAGCCGTTTTCTCCGTTGAAAGGGGCCGAACTCGGGGTCCGACTGCAGCAACCCGCTCATCATCGAATAGCGGCCGCAACTTTGCTACCCAATCGGCGCTGGCTACCGCATCAGCATCGATGAACGCTATAAACGGCGCGCTAGTGGCCTCCAATCCGGTATTTCTTGCGCCGCCCGGACCCGTATTGGTTTCTTGACGAATTAAATTGAACCCGTGTTTTGCGACTACCTTGGCGATCTGTTCTGCATACGGCTCAGGACTGGCATCATCCACAACCGTCACATTTAAGCCCTCAGTTTTAAGGGCGGTCAGGCCATGCGCCAAAAGCGTCGGATCGCCGTAGACCGGGATCACAACTTCAACGTCGTCTACCGCCCCCCTATCTTGCGGCACCGGATGCGCCAGCCCGCGATCTAATAGGTAACGAGCAGCTTCTTGCTCATTTTTTGTCTTGGCTACCACGCCATTTTTGTCCGCCTCGTGCATTCGACGTGCAAAACCACGCACATTTGCGGGAAGAAGCCTCAACTTCGATGGTGATCCTCCAATTGCCACCTTGCCCGCCCGTAACGCCACACCAGGAGTCCATGCAATTGCGTGGCTACTGGAGGGATAAGACTTATCAGGTTCGGGTGGTTTGGGAATCGGCAATTGCTCCGGAATTTTTGCGCCGCTGCGGCTGGCAGTCATGAATTTCCCCTCCTTGGGACAGGAAACGAGCCTCAATTTTCCTGAAAATCACGTGCTCGTCTTCTCGAGCATGTCTTATTCCAATTGCGTTGTCACTCGGAGTTTTTTACTCCCCAAGGACGAGCTCTGCGCAACGACTTGGGCGGTCCGAGCTTGCGCATCACGCTCACATTGCGGGCCTACCAAGCTTCACTTAGCGTGAAATGAAGACTTGATTTTTCTCGCGATAAAGCGATAGCGCTTTAAGAAAGGAGCGAAATATGAGTCGCGGCTGGTTCGAGACGGTTATTGAGGCTCGACGTCGAGCTAAACGCAAATTGCCGAAGTCCGTGTATAAAGCGCTCATTGCTGGGTCACAAAAAGGGCTTACGCTGCGAGATAATATCGCTGCTTTCGATGAACTCAGTCTTACCCCGCACATCGTTGATCTGCCCACGGAACCCGATCTGACTACTACGGTGATGGGCCAAGAATTATCTATGCCGGTATTTATCTCCCCTACCGGCGTTCAAGCTGTCCACCCCGAAGCCGAAGTTGCCGTTGCCCGCGCTGCGGCCAGCCGCGGCACTGCAATGGGATTATCAAGCTTCGGCAGCCGCGCGGTAGAAGATGTGGTTGCGGCCAACCCGAAGACTTTCTTTCAAAGCTACTGGGTGGGCACAAAGGAAGACATGGCTGCGCGTGCCGAGCGGGCGCAAAAGGCAGGTGCAGTGGGCTTGATTTTGACTTTGGACTGGGTCTTTGCCGACGGCCGCGACTGGGGAAGCCCAGCAATTCCGTCCGCGATCGATTTTTCCACCATGATGCAGCACGCCCCAGAAGTTATTCTCGGCGGAAAATTTAGCTACTTATGGGAGTATGCGAAAAGGCTGCGCCTGCCGGAACTTTCCGTCCCTAATATGGTGGCTGATCCTAGCGAAAAAGCCCCGCAGTTTTTTGATGCCTATGGGCAATGGATGAATTCGGATCAACCGACTTGGAATGACATTGCTTGGCTCCGCGAGCGGTGGGATGGCCCGCTAATGATTAAGGGCATCACCCGAATTGAGGACGCCAAGGCGGCGGTCGATTCCGGTGCGAGCACAATTTCGGTATCAAATCATGGTGGAAACAACTTTGATGGCACGCCCGGATCGATCCGGGTATTACCTGAAATCGTCGACGCTGTTGGCGACGAAGTCGAAGTCATCATGGATGGCGGAATCCGCCGGGGTTACGACGTGGTTAAAGCAATCGCCATGGGCGCAAAAGCCGTGATGATCGGGCGCGCATATTTGTGGGGTCTAGCAGCCAACGGCCAAGCGGGTGTAGCCAACGTCCTGGACATAATGAGCGATGGAATCAAGTCCGGATTGATGGGGCTGGGCGCCACTTCACCAAGCCAGTTGCGCCGCGAAAATCTCATTATTCCGCCCCAGTTCGCTCGCACTGCCGGCGAGTCGGAACGTGAGAATTAGGGTTAATATTGCGCCATCCCACCGTCGACCGACATCGCTAGTCCGGTCACCCACTTCGACGCATCTGAAGCCAAATAAACAAGGGCGTTTGAGATTTCCTCAGGTGGCATTGAACCGGGGATCCACTGGTTGAGCATTCCACTCAGGCTGGGATTGCCTTCCCCGTACTCGTTGATCGCTTCAAGAGCCCCATCGGCCATGGGCGTATCAACCGCACCGGGATGGATGCTGTTTACCCGGACGTTGTTTTGCGCTAGCTCCATAGCCAAAGAGCGCATTAATGCCGTAACACCGAACTTCGACATGTTGTAGGGCAAGTTAAACGGACCGGCCTTAATACCGTTGGCGGAACTGGTGAGGATTATTGATCCGCCATCACCATCGATCAGGTGTTGAACACCAGCTCTGACGGTGTTCCAGGTGCCGATCAGGTTGATATCTATTGTCGTGCGCATAATTTCTGGCGTAACTCGGTCCCACGGAACAACTATGTCTATTCCGGCGTTTCCGGCGATCACATCCAGCCTTCCCAGCTCGGAGACGCCCCGATCCACAACGCTTTGCATTTTCCCCAAGTCTCGAGTGTCTACGACTTCTGAAATCATGCGGCGATCTCGGCTCTCGACCTGGCGCACGGTTTCTTTTAGATCATCCGGAGTAGCGGGCTCGTAATTTACGCCATCAATCGGTGCGCAAATATCGATTCCGATGATGTCGGCGCCCTCTTCTGCCAGTCGCACGGCATGGGTCCGCCCCTGCCCGCGCGCGGCGCCGGTGATGAATGCAACTTTCCCTTCTAGTTTGCCTGCCATTTTTGTTCTCCCTTCAAGATATACATTCACAAAACAGTGAACGCATTAATTATTTGTCGGGCATTATTAGCGTCTAGCCTGACGCTGATTTGAGAGATTTACCTGCTTTAATGGCCGTAATGCACGGGTGCCCTGGCCATTTGAAACACTATTTAAACGGCGATTAAATAACGGACACTAGGATATTTGTCCACGCAAACATGGAATTAGTGTTCGCCTCGGGTCTCAAGTTAGTCTGCGCCTTGGCTATAAACGCTGATAGCTGATGCGATTTATTTCTCGAGGCTGCTTGACCGCTGCCATGGCTCGGTCTACAGCTAATGGTTCGACGACGTTGTGATCCCACGTTAAGCGCGACACAGCCACCCAGCAACTTGGAAAACTATTTCCGCAAAGATGCCTGCTAGCTGCTGGCTTGTTAGCCTTTTTACCAGTGCGGAAACAGTAAACGAGCGCTGTTCTGGTCGCTCTAATAGCTATCTGAATTGCGGGTTTTTCAGTGGATACGGGAGCATCAACCGCAGCAAGATACCCGAAAGTGTCGGTGATTGTTCCAGTCCGCGATGATGTCGACCGCCTCAGGCAGTGCCTGCTCCTTTTAAAAGACCAAAACTATCCAGCCGATAGCTATGAAGTCATTGTCATCAATAACGCATCCAAAGATGATGTCCGCCCAGCTATTCCCACAGAAACCCGATTTAAGCTGACCTATGAGCGCCGCCGCGGCTCATATGCCGCTCGAAACGCCGGTGTTGCAGTAGCCACGGGACAAATCCTTGCCTTCACTGATAGCGACTGTCTTCCGCATCCAGATTGGATCCGCTGTGGTGTGGCCGCACTAGGCCGTAAATCGCCACCTGATGCGGTTGGGGGAGCCGTTGAAATGATTTTTCGAAACGGCAGCCATCCCCAGACCGGTCCGGAGTACTACGACGCGCTGGATGGTTTACCGCAACAAGAGCACTTCATTGAGGAATATCCCTTCGCCGCCACTGCCAACATGTTCGTGCGCGCGGCATCGTTTCATGCGGTCGGGCCGTTCGATTCCACATTGCTCTCGAGCGGCGACCGGGAATGGGGCGTGCGGTTGGCCGCCGTGGGCGGCGTCTTCGCTTATGCGGCGGAAGCGGTGGTGGAGCATCCCACCCGATCAACGTGGCGGGAAATGACCGCCAAGGCCCTACGTATTTCCCGCGGAGTAGCCCAACTGGAAGCTACAGCGCCTGTCGGGAGGGTTTTGTACGGAATTATTGGCGAAGGGTTTAGTGCCTACTTTCTCTACCGGGAGTTCTTGACCCTTAAACCAGCACCACGTGCCATTCTGAAATTCACTACCGCCGCCGCCTTCTTCTGGGCCAGGACACTGCGAATTAGCATCCGACTGGGCCGGCTGGTTCAGCGAGCGCTTCCAAAGCGGCTTGGCACAAGAAGGTCAAGTTTCTTCCCGCAATAGATCTGCTGCACACCACGCCTCCTTATTCCACGCCTTTTTGAATTGTTCGAAGGTGCTATTTGGTTAGCGCTCCGGCGTCAACCACCATCTTCGAGCCGGTGATGTAGCGAGCTTCCTCCGATGACAAAAACAGCAGCATCCGGCTGGTGTCGATCGGCTCCAGCAATGCCACGTTCGGTAAAAGATGCATATCGGCCGATGCTTCCTTGAACTCCTCGAAGTTCGGGTTCTCCAAATCGGGCCGGAAGGTCTTGTACGCCGCCTCGTTACGCAGCATCGGACTGTTGAGGTTCGTGGGGTGGATGCTGTTCACGCGGATGTTGTGCGGGCCAAGTTCTATCGCCAAGGTGCGCATGAGCCCAACCACGCCGTGCTTGGCGGAGGCGTAGTGTCCGATGTTTTCCATGCCCTGGAGTCCAGCAATAGAGATGGTGAACGTGATTGACCCGCTACCGCGATCGATCAGGTGCGGTGCTGTGGCCTTGGCGGTGCGCCAATGCCCGGAGAGATTAATGTCGATCATTTCTTGCCACTTCTCTTCGGACATCTCAATGAGTGGGCTAAAGGACAAAATCCCGGCGTGCGAACTGACAATGTCTAATCCGCCCAGCTCATTTACGCCGTCATCCACGGCTTTTTTAAGGCCGTCGAAGTCTGCAATGTCCGCCTGAGCGGCGTAAATGCGTCGGCCCGTGGCCTCTACTTCACGGACGGTTTCGTCCAAATCACTCTGGGTGCTCTCGTCATAGGGCACGGTTTCAAAGTTGCTCAGGGCGTCAATTGCGATGATGTCGGCGCCTTCCTCGGCCAACAGTTTGGCGTGGCTGCGGCCTTGCCCGCGTGCGGCGCCGGTGATGAGTGCAATCTTGCCTTCTACTCGTCCAGCCATGATTTCCTCCTAAATCGATTGGCCAGCGGCTGGGCAAATAACCAGGCCACCAGCCCGGTTTTCGACCGTAACTCTGCAGCCAACGGCATGCATCTGGAGACAAGCGAGGGATCATCCCGGCGGAACGTAAAGAAGACTCAGCGCAGTTCGCAAAATTTGATGGTGGTTGCTGGCGTTCGGCTCCGTCGTCAGGGCTCAGACAGAAGCGGCTGCACGAACTCATCGACGTGCTGGAAACGACGACGCCGACGACGATCAGTCGAGGTTTTGCAACTGCGTGGTCATTGCGTCGACGCTCGTAGAGTCATCGACCTGGCGCTGCAGACTCCTCATCCAGGAGTCAGTGTGCTGGGCGCGAGTTTCTATAAGCTGCCAGCAGCGCGCCTGATCCTCGTCGGGCATCCACACGCTGATCAGAATTGGCTCATCACCCTGTGCTGTGTGCACACCGACGCGGATGGCTCCCTTGGAACGACCGGGGTTGAACACTGGCCAGTGCCGCGCATCCGGAACGCTGGAGATCTTCTTGTGGATCTCCGTCGCTCGCGCCTCGTCACCGTTCACGATGAACACTTCGCTGCGGAGCTGACCAGCGGCGCCGTTGATCTCACGTCGCCTCCACTGAGCTTTCCCGCGCTGGCGCAAACTCAACAGTGTCGGCGCGATAAACACCACGCCGGCAACGATCAGCGCGATGCCAATCGGCTTCGGGAAGTTCTCTCCCGACAGCAGCGTCATCCCAGTAACGACCGCAACGATGCCGATGAGCGCCGCGGCATACCGCAGATACTGCCGCCCCCGTCGCTCGACATATACGAAGCGGTGAGGCTGCTGAGCGAGCACCGGGTCAGCCGTGAAGGCGGCGGGCGCGTCCCCGCGTGCGACTATGCGCCCATTGTCGGGACCTGCCATCGATCTCACTCCTCTGTGATGCGACGCGGTGGCGTAACCTGCGTATCTTAGCCAAGCAGGAAATCACAAAGGAGTTCGCGACTTGACCTCCAAAAATGAGGGTTCAGGTGTCTGCGATGTCCTGAGACATCCAAAAGTGCGCGAGGAGGGAGTTGAACCCTCACGCCCTTGCGGGCACTGGCACCTGAAGCCAGCGCGTCTGCCTATTCCGCCACTCGCGCGAGTCGTTGTTAAACCATTTGCACACACTGAAGGTGTGCCGAAGCAGATTAACACGTTTCGCGTCTAGT
>JAJYRW010000066.1 GCA_021793895.1 Actinomycetes bacterium | reverse complement strand
GGTCGAAGGCTGGGGCAAGCTCGTTGCCGCCGACACCGTCGAAGTGGACGGCACTCGGTACCGCGGCAAAAACATTGTTTTGGCGACCGGGTCCTATGCCCGCTCGCTTCCCGGTCTTGAAATCGGGGGCCGAGTCATTACCTCCGATGAGGCCCTGACACTCGATCACGTGCCTGAAAACGCCATCGTTTTGGGCGGTGGCGTAATCGGCGTGGAGTTCGCCAGTGTGTGGCGTTCCTTTGGCGCTGAAGTAACCGTCGTTGAGGCGCTGCCGAACCTCGTTCCCGCAGAAGACATTGCGGCCTCCAAGGTGTTGGAGCGTTCGTTCCGAAACCGGGGCATCAAGTTCAAGACCGGGGTTCGCTTTGAAAGTGTTGAGCAAAGCGATTCTGGGGTAACCGTCCGGCTCGAAAACGGCGAAACGCTTGAAGGAGACATCCTCCTGGTAGCCGTTGGCCGGGGACCAACAACTGACGGGCTTGGTTTTGACGAAGTGGGAGTTGCGATGGATCGCGGCTTCGTCACTACGAATGAGCGCCTGGAGACTTCAGTGCCCGGGGTGTACGCCGTTGGCGACATCGTTCCGGGCTTGCAGTTGGCGCACCGCGGATTCCAACAGGGCATCTTTGTTGCGGAAGAACTGGCCGGCCAAAATCCGATGCCTATTATTGAATCGGATATACCGCGCGTTACTTACTGCTCCCCCGAGGTCGCCTCGGTCGGCCTCACCGAAGAGCAGGCAAAGGAAGCCTACGGCGCTGACAATGTTGAGTCTTTCAACGTGAACCTGGCTGGAAACGGTAAGAGCCAAATCCTTGCTACGGCTGGTTTTGTGAAGGTAATACGCGAAAAGGATGGCCCGGTAGTAGGAATACACATGGTGGGCGATCGCGTTGGTGAATTAATAGGAGAGGCGCAGCTCATCGTGGGCTGGGAGGCCTACCCAGAAGATGTGGCCGCCCTTGTCCACGCGCATCCAACTCAGGGTGAGGCCGTGGGTGAAGCGCATCTGGCACTGGCGGGTAAGCCACTGCACGCAATGTAGTTCGGCGACTGTTACGAGAGACGTGAGGAATTAAATGTCTGAAGAAGTATCAATGCCCGCACTGGGTGAATCGGTCACCGAAGGCACGGTCACGCAGTGGCTGAAGCAGGTAGGCGACACCGTCGAGGTGGATGAACCCTTACTCGAAGTGTCCACCGACAAGGTCGACACCGAGATCCCCTCACCCGTAGCCGGCACCGTCCAAGAAATCCGAGTCCAAGAAGACGAAACCGTCGAAGTGGGCACCGTCTTGGCTGTAGTTGGCAGCGGCGCAGCAGCACCCGCCGCTACCGAAGAACCAGCCCAGCAGGCCGAAGAAGCCCCGACTCCTGCCCCAGCGGAAGAAGCCCCAGTCCAAGAACCGGCACCGGCCGCGCAAGCCGCGCCGGCGGCTGCCGCGCAAGAAACGCCAGCGCCGCGTGATCCAGCGCCGGCCCAGGAGGCCCCGGCTGCGCAGGCCGCCCAAGCACCGGAGCAACCTGCTGCTCAGCCCGTCTCCGGTGGCGCATCCGGTTATGTCACGCCCCTGGTACGCAAGATGGCAAAAGAAAACGACATCGATCTCGATGGGATCAAGGGCACGGGTGTGGGCGGTCGGATCCGCAAGCAAGACGTGCAGGCCGCGATTGACGCGAAGGCAGAAGCAGCCAAGGCTGCCGCTGCCAAGCCGGCCGCTGCCGCTCCGGCTTCGAAGAAAACAGCGCGCACCCCAGCTGCTCCTTCGCCGCTGCGTGGCAAAACTGAGAAGATGAGCCGCCGCCGGAAGATCATCGCTTCGCGCATGGTGGAGTCGCTGCAGGTTGCTGCGCAACTTACCTCCGTGATCGAGGTTGATCTAACTCGCGTTGCCCGATTGCGCGAGCGCGCAAAGGCGGAGTTCCGCGAGCGTGAAGGCGTGAACCTGTCTTATCTGTCGTTCCTGTCACTGGCGGCAGTTGAGGCGTTGAAGGCTCATCCGCAACTTAATGCCAGCATTGATGGTGACGAGGTAACGTACTACGGCGCCGAGCATCTTGGCATGGCTGTTGATACCGAACAGGGTCTGGTCGTTCCGGTTATTCGCGATGCGGGTGACCTAAACATCGCCGGCCTGGCTCGCAAGATCGCTGATGTTGCCGAGCGCACGCGCGCCAATAAGATCGGCCCCGACGAGCTATCGGGCGGATCGTTTACGATCACCAACACCGGTAGCCGCGGAGCCTTGTTCGACACGCCCATCATCAACCAGCCCCAGGTTGCAATCCTGGGAACGGGTGCGATTGTGAAGCGCCCGGTAGTTGTCTCTGATGGTGAGGGTGGCGAGACAATTGCGATTCGCTCCATGATTTACCTCGCGCTGACCTATGACCATCGCCTCGTTGACGGTGCCGATGCGGCCCGCTTCCTGGTCGACATCAAGGAACGCTTGGAAGAGGGCGATTTTGAGGCCGATATCGGGCTTTAAGGAGCACCGGGCTTAAGGAGGATCGGGGCTGGAAGCCCAACTCCGACTAGGTCCCGGTACTTAACAAGTGCGAACGCATCGCGGGCTGCTATTCAGATTGGATGGCAGCCCGCGATTCTTTTGTCTCCCACACCAGCCATTTCTCCCCATGCCGAGCAAGTTCGATTTCGACGGTGTGCGGCGCGGTCGCATTTTGGCTTGATCTCTCCCGCGCCAACTGCTTCGCATCACTAGTTCCCCCGATGCGCCGCTCCTCCAAGATGATCTGCGTATTGGCAAGTAGCACAGCGTTTTCAGGTGTTTCTTCCAAGACGTCAAGCACCGTAGTTTGCGTTGCGAAAGCCGCAATCTGCACGTCATTTTGCGCCAGAAGTTTCAGCAGTTCGGTATCTGCTTGCGCCGCTGGCGCGCTGGGTGCATTAACATCAAGAAACTGGTCCGCATCCCCCGCCACAATTGCCGCATCGCGCTTTCGCCCTAAATCTGTAATGCGCTCTTGCCACCTGGCAACGTCATGGCGCGGTTTGGATTCAAACTCTTCTTTTTCGGCCTCCGCCTGCGTCGAGGGCGAGTTATCCGCCACGCCAATCGCCACGCCGCCGCCAATTGCGGCCAGCCCCAAAATGACTGCAGCTGCTAAAAGCACCGGCCGCTTATTCGGTTTCCCCGCTTCACGCACTGCCCGCGTTGGGCGCGGGTTTGCCGCGCGTTTCGATTTTCCAGCCACATCCCGCACCGCCGCTGTGTGATCTTCGCCCGCCCTAACTGAAATTAGCTCAGATGGGGCTGCCCACAATTCATCCCCGCCAGCGCTACCGTCGGTACCGGCGCTACCGGCGCCGCCGTTTCTGCCGTTACCAACCAGGCCGCCGGCACCGCCGTTGCCAACCTGGCCGCCCTTGCCGCCGACTGACTCATCAGCACGCCGCGTAACCGGAGTAAGAAACGGCGGCGTAATGTCGCTTTCAAAATCCCACGGGATTGAAATTGGCGCCGGGGGAATCACCGCACTTACGGCCGCAGCGAGCTTTTCGGGCCTGGCCTCCACCGTGCCCGCCTCCACCTGCGCTGCAAACGCATTCAGCGTCTCAGCCACCGTTGCTACGACGCTCCCCCGACTGGCTGCGTCACTAGAACCAGCGCTGAGGGCATAAATTCCCACCCGCAGCGTTCCCAACACGTCATCACGGGCCCGCTCTAGTCCCCCGGGTAATGCAATTCCGTGTTCTTGTGCTCCGCCCAGCAGTCGCCGCATTCGATTTTCCACGTCCGCCGGTTTGTTGCGCTGGGCATCCAGCCGCTGCGAGAACCCCGGGGTGCCCAAAGTACGCCGGTCACGACTGCCACCGAAATCTAAAAGCTGCGGGACGCCGTCCAAACTCAAACCAATGTTGCTGGGTGAGATATCGCCGTGGACGAGACCGGCGCTGTGCAGCGCGCCCAAGCCGCGACAGATTCCCTGCACGAGGCCGACGACCTGCGCTCCACGCAGTGGGCCGCTGGTTTCGACCAAGCCAGCAAGGGTGGTGGCGCAGCGATCCATAATGATCGCAATTGAACCGGCCTGTAAGCGGTGCACGCCGTGAATTTTGATGATGTTGGGATGCACTACCCGCGCCAGCGCCCCGGCCTCATCAAAAGCCCGCTGGTGAACCTCGTCGTCCGATTCAAAAACTTTTACGGCAACGGCCCGCCCCTGTTCATCCGTGGCTTGCCAAACCCGGGCGTTGGAACCGCGGCCCAGGATGGGCCCGATTTGCACCCCCGGGACTTGAAGAACCGATTTTCCCTTCACGCCCTCCACCACATCGAAAAATTCACGGGCCGGGAAGACGGCCGCAAAATTCTGTGGATAACTGTCGCTACTACCGGCCCGCTTTCAGGGTGTCGCCCCAAAAGCCCGGTTTCATTGCGGGGGCAAAAACCGTGATCGATAAGATTGCACGCATGCGATACATACGGGCTGGATTCGATGGGAAACTAGTCGATTATCGCCAGGCTTGGGAACAACAGCGCCAGATACATGCCGCAGTTAGCTCCGGCGGAGAGTCCACGACTTTACTGGTCCAACACGAACCGGTGTATACAGCTGGAAGGCGAACGGCGTCCTGGGATCGCCCGACTAACGACACGCCGGTGATAGACGTGGACCGCGGAGGGCGCATTACCTGGCATGGCCCGGGCCAAATTGTGGGCTACCCGATTATGCGGCTGCCCGAACCCGTTGATGTGGTGGGCTATGTGCGCACCTTGGAAGAGTGCCTGATTGAAATTTGCCGACGCTGGGGCATTACGGCCGCGCAGGTGGAGGGCCGCTCGGGTGTGTGGATTCCCCGCTCCGACGCGCCCTGGGCAAAAATCGCCGCAATTGGTGTCCGGGTAGCCAAAGGGGTCACGATGCACGGGTTCGCGCTGAACGTCTCATGCGATCTGTCGTGGTTCAATCCAATTACTCCGTGCGGAATTTCAGATGCGGACGTGACCTCCATTGCTCAGGAACGGGGCGCTGTTACTCCGGCCGAACTTCTCGACGATGTGGAATTTTTCTTGAGCGAGCACCTAAATGGTGCCCGGCTATGACGCGGTGGGAAGCGCTTAAAGCGGCCTTTCGCGGCTACGGCCGGCTTCCAGAAATTACGGGCAAGGTTTTTCTTCCCGTTGGCTTCATTGCACGCCTTCCCTTTTCCATGGCACCGATGGGAATTTTGGTGCTAGTAACCGCCGCGACCGGCTCCTACGGGCGCGCGGGCCTGGCGGCCGGGCTTGCCGCAATCGGAACGGCGATTTCCGCCGCACTGGTAGGAGGATTAGCCGATCACTTCGGGCAACGACGCGTGCTGCTCGTGGCAGCGCCGCTAAACGGCATGAGCTTGCTGGCCATTGTCGTTGCGGTCACAGCCGGTGAACTGGATTTTTGGCTCTTGGCGCTGTGCTTTGTTTCGGGTTTCACCCAGCCTCAAGTTGGTCCGCTGGCACGCGTGCGCTGGTTAAATCTGGCGCGGCCCGGCACACGCGACATCAATGTGGCGATGTCTTATGAATCCACCGCCGACGAGCTCTCCTTCGTGTTCGGCCCCGCCCTCATCGGCATTATCGGCGGAATCCGCCCGGAATTAGGGCTGATCACGGCCGGCGTAGTCGCCATCGTCTTTGTTTCGTGGTTTGCCCTCCACCCGTCAGCCGTTGCCTCGCGCGAATTACTTAGGGACGGCGAGCTGATCGTTTTCGACGAAACGGAACCCGCCGCTGCGGTAGAGACAGATCTTGACGCTGCGTTAGAGACGGCACCCGCCGCTGCGCTAGAGCCGGAACCTGATTCTGCGATAGAAGAGCCGTCCCAAACAGTTCCAGAGCCGAAGCCCTCGGCCGGGTATGAACCCAATCCGCTGCGCCGCCCCTTGGCGCCAGCACTAGTCGGCCCCGGACTGGGGATGATCGGCATGGGCACGTTTTTTGGCAGCAATCAGGCTGCAATTACCGCCTCCGCCGATCGGTGGGGTGCCGCCTCAGCGGGCGGTCTACTTTACGCGCTGATGGGTTTTACCGCGGCGATTGTGGCCCTGGCCATAGTGGCGCTTCCTGAACACATCACCCAGATCCAGCGCTGGCGCCTGGCAGCCTTTGGGCTCATGTGCGCCACTCCCCTGTTGATGGTGCCGCGCACCCCGGGCATGATGATTCCGGTCCTTTTAATTGTCGGGCTCTTTGTGGGGCCCACGATGGTCACCGTCTTTTCAGTGGCTGGCGAACGCGCACCTGCCGGACGGGAAGGAATGGTTATGACCACGCTTTCGGGCGCGATCGTTGTCGGTAATGCGCTGGGATCTTCACTGGCGGGAAACATCGCGGAATATCAGGGACCGAACTGGTCTTTCGCCGTCTCCGCCCTGGCCGCGCTGGGATTATTTTTCGCCGCGCTGGGTACCGGATGGCATCGCAGCAAGGTGAAATGAATCACACAGTGTTGCGCTCGTGATGAGTAGAAACCAGAAAATAACTCTCTAGACTGGCAAACGTGACTATTGCACCGGAGGGACGTCGTCTGCTGCGGGTCGAGGCGCGCAATGCAGAAACGCCAATTGAAAAGAAGCCAGAGTGGATCCGGACCCGCGCGGTCATGGGTCCGGCCTATCAAGAACTCACTGATCTGGTGGGCAGCGGGAATCTGAATACCGTGTGTAAGGAGGCGGGTTGCCCCAACATTTTCGAGTGCTGGGAGGACCGCGAAGCCACATTCTTAATCGGCGGCTCCGAGTGCACACGCAGATGCGATTTTTGCCAGATTGATACCGGTAAGCCCCAGGCGCTGGATCGCGATGAGCCTCGGCGCGTCGCGGAATCGGTACGCACCATGGAGCTGCGCTATTCGACCATCACGGGAGTGGCGCGCGATGACCTGACAGATGGCGGGGCTTGGCTCTATGCCGAGACCGTTCGACAAATTCATCAGCTCAATCCCGGCACCGGCGTCGAGCTACTCATTCCGGACTTCAACGGCAAACCCGATCTGCTGGATGAAGTCAACGAATCCCGACCCGAAGTTCTGGCCCACAATCTCGAAACCGTTCCGCGAATCTTCCGGCGCATCCGGCCCGCATTTCGCTATGACCGGTCACTGGAAGTACTCACGCGAGCCAAAGAAGCCAAACTGGTCACCAAGTCCAATCTCATTTTGGGCATGGGCGAAACAACTGACGAAATTGTGGAGTCGATGGAGGCCCTGCACCAGGCGGGGTGTGACCTGCTGACTATTACGCAATACCTTCGCCCTTCGGCCCGGCACCATCCAGTTGAACGCTGGGTGCCGCCCCAGGAGTTTGTGGACCTGGCAAAGGAAGCCGAGCGGATCGGTTTTCTAGGAGTCATGTCCGGGCCGAGATCGGAA
>JAJYRW010000065.1 GCA_021793895.1 Actinomycetes bacterium | reverse complement strand
GGAGTGCGAAGCGGAATCACGACCGTCGGACAGTGCGCATGGGCGGGCAAGGCCGAGGAAACAGTCCCCAGTAAACGTTCAGCGATTCCACCGTAGCCTCCGGTACCGACCACGGCCAAGCCGGAGGTGCGCGAAAGTTCGACTAGCACTCCAGCGGCATCACCGGTCTCGAGCGAAGAAGTGACATCGACTCCGCATCCTTTGACCCGTTCCATCGCCTCGTCAAGAACAGCCTGCGCTCCTTGATGGATTGCTGAATCATCGAGCGCGGCATAACCGCCGTCTAGCGAGGCTGCCGAAAAAGATGGAAGTGAATAGGCGCAGACAATATGAAGTTTCCACCCCAGCCTCTTGGCTCGCCCTACTGCCCAATCCAGTGCGTGCAGTGCTGCTGCCGAGCCATCGACGCCCACCAGAACTACTTCATGCTGCGACATCACTGTCTCCTTTCGCTGCGAAGGTAACTTAAGTATTCCACCCTTTTGGTCTCGGCGGCCGGCCCGGCGCATACTTCGCGCAAATCTAGTCCTAGCTCGTGGGAAACATCGAGAATATGTGCGCGGTGGGGTAGCAAGATCGCAGAAATAGTCCTAACGTCGAAGTATGACTCTCCAACCTGATGTGAAATACACCGCAACTGCAACCGCTCAAGGTGGCCGCGAAGGGCACGTACGCAGCGCCGATGGCCTCGTTGACCTCGATATGCGCGCGCCCGCTGAACTTGGAGGCCCCGGGGGCGCCGCCAACCCGGAATTGCTCTTCGCCGCCGGCTACGCCGCGTGCTTCCAGGGCGCTCTCGGCCTGGCAGGCAAGGCAGCCGGGGTCGACACCAACAATTCTGTCGTCACCGCGCACGTGGGAATCGGGCCAGAAGGCGAAAGCTTCGCGCTCGCCGTGACGATTGAGGTCACCATTCCCGGCCAAGATGACCAAACAACGAAGCAACTCACCGAGCGCGCTCACGAGTTGTGCCCGTACTCCAAGGCCACCCGCGGCAACGTTGAAGTAACGCTGCGCCCGCAAACCGCGTAGGGGCGTGCGCCCCGGCCGGTAGCGCCGGCCCCCTTAACGTGGAGGAAAATGTTGCAAGAGCGCTACATTCACTCCACTTAAGCGGGACTAAATAGAGAAAGGGCCCGGAACCACACGGTTCCGGGCCCTTCTATTAAGTTTTTGAAAGTGCCAGTGCCGTAAAGACGCCAGCGTGCAGGTCTACCGCTTAGGGAACCCGGATGAAGTAAACAGACCCGGAGAAGATCTTGCGGTACTGCAGGGCCTTGCCGGGGCGTGCGGCGTCGTACATCATGCCGTTGCCCGCGTAGATGCCCACGTGGTTGATGTTGCTGTACATGACCAGGTCACCGGGCTGGGCGTCTGCCGCCGAGACTCGGGTACCGATGCCACGCAATCCAGCAGTGGACGAAGGAATCGACTTGCCGACCTGTGCGTACACGTACGAAACGAAACCGGAGCAGTCAAACCCGCCGGGGCTCTTACCACCGTGTACGTAGGGCGTGCCCACGTAGCGCGAAGCGATCTCGACGATGGAGTTCGAGCTGGGGTTGGCCGGAGCACTCTGAGTCTCTGCAGCCGCGCTGGTCGTGCTGGCGCTAGAGCTCGAGCTGTTGCTCGTGCCCTCGCTGGGTGCAGCGGTCCGGGACTGAGTACGTGACGTCGTAGCGACCGGCGTGCGACGTTCGGTCGGGGCCGCGACAGGTGCTACTGCCGTGACCTCGATGGATGAGAATGAAACCTGCGCATCGGCAGGAACGCTAATTGGTTCCTGCGCGAGTGCTGCGGAAGCGTTTCCGGTCAGAGCCGAAACGTCGACAGCCGCGAGGTTATCTTCTGAGGCAGAAACAGCCGGAATGGCTGCAGTTGCAAGCATTCCGGTTGATAGTGCCGTGATTACAGCGCCGCGTCCAATTGGGGCCGCGTTAGCGGAAATGGAGTCGGCGAGGTCGTGTATTGGTGTGCGAACTGGCCCCGCTGCGCGGTGTCGAGCTCGACGATTCGGGCTATGAGCCACGAGCAATCTCCCTATTTTGCCTGCGAGGTCAGCTGTCGGGTTCGGGTATAGGAAGTCACCCGGCTCAGCACCGCCCAGTACATAACTAGCCAGTGCCGAACTTCACCCCGAGGAACTCGACCGAAATCGAGAACCCACGTTGGGTCCCCCGCTCCTGCCATGCGGTACTAGGGGTACTTCGAACAGTGGCAGGATTCGGCATCTGCTCGAAGACTTCGACGTGGAGGGTTTCGACGAAGCAAGACCCAGAGTAGACGAGGATTTCTAAAATGTCACGTTTCGGTTACAACCTGTGACTAGCTATTACTAATTGAGGCGTAAAGATGACGCGCCACCTCAGCGGGAAGGTCTAAAACCACTTCCGCATCTTTCGCGCCAATAGTAACGTCACCGTCGTTGTTAATCCGCTCAGCGCCAACTATTTTCCCCGGCAACACCCCGGCCTGCTGGAAGCGCGCAAGCAGCTCGGTGTCGACCTGGAGGGGTTCCCCAATTGTGTGGATGAACACATTGCGCGAACCAACGAGTGGTTCCATCAAACTGGCCAAATCCATCGCCCCCGCCGCCTCTGCCTCATCATGAGCGGTGACGTCACCCAAATCAGATAGCCCGGGAATTGGATTGCCATAGGGCGACATCGTGGGATGGTTCAAGAGTTCCAAGAGCCGCTCTTCAACACGTTCGCTCATGACGTGTTCCCAGCGGCAAGCCTCTTCATGCACATAGGCCAGGTCTAAACCGATCACGTCAGTCAGCAGGCGCTCAGCTAGACGATGCTTGCGCATCACTGCGGTCGCCTTTTTCCAGCCGGCAGCTGTGAGTTCCAGGTGGCGGTCCCCGCTGACGGTGAGCAAACCATCGCGTTCCATGCGGGCCACCGTCTGCGACACCGTCGGCCCCGAGTGCCCCAAGCGCTCCGCAATGCGCGCGCGCAGCGGAACAATGCCCTCTTCAACCAACTCATAGACAGTTTTGAGGTACATCTCGGTGGTGTCGATCAAATCGCTCACAGCGATCGGCCTCCTGAAAAAGTGCGACTACTCACAGGTTATCTGCCAGGTCGGACTCTTGGGATATCTAGCCTCTACTAGGCTCACGCAAAAGGAAGGACGGTAAAACACCCGTGACTGGTCCTGAACACACATTAGCCTTTCACACCGCGATTGCCGAGCCTGATCCGCAAGGAGGCGTACTGCGCTACCGCGGGGTCGACGTAGCCAGTTTGATCGGAAAAATCCCGTACGAGGCGGTATGGGGACTGTTAGTCGATAACGCGCGCTCCCCGGGGCTACCGGCAGCTGAACCATTTCCCCTGCCCGCGCGAACCGGCGATATGCGCGTCGACATTCAAAGCGCTCTCGCTCAACTAGCCCCGGTGTGGGCTTTCCGCCCGCTGCTCGACATCGATCTGGCCCAGGCCCGCGACGACCTCGCCCGCGCCTCAGTTATGACCCTGTCTTTCGTGGCCCAATCCGCCCGAGGCGAGAACGTGCCCGCGGTGCCGCAACGGGAGATCGACCGGGCGCCGTCCATAGTTGAAAAATTCTTGACCCGCTGGCGCGGTGAGGTGGATCCACGCGCCGCCCAGGCGCTGGATGCGTATTGGGTGGCGATCGCTGAGCACGGTATGGCGCCGTCCACGCTGGCAGCGCGCGTGATCGCCGCTACGGGTGCGGATGTCGCCGCTTGCCTGTCGGGCGCTGTTGCTGCGATCTCGGGGCCGCTACACGGTGGTGCGCAGGCGCGGGTACTGACTTTATTGGACCGCGCCATCGAACTCGATAGTCCGCGGGGTGCCGTTATCGAGGTACTGGACTCGGGCCGGCGGTTGATGGGATTTGGACACCGGGTTTATCGGGCGGTGGACCCGCGCGCGCTCGTGTTGAAACGCGTGTGTCAAGAACTCGCTGCCCCGCGCTACGAAGTTGCAGCCGCGGTGGAAGAAGCCGCGCTAAGCGAATTGGCCGACCGCTCCCCCGGGCGCGTTTTGGCGACAAACGTAGATTTTTGGGCCGCCGTGCTGCTCGATATTTTGAATGTTCCGCGGGCCATGTTTACCCCGCTTTTCGCGTGCGGACGCTCCGCCGGGTGGGCCGCGCACATTCTGGAACAAAAATCGGGCCGGTTCATTCGCCCCGCCGCCCAGTACATCGGCCCCGGCCCGCGCAGCATCGACGAGCTATAACCCCCGGGGTGAAAGCCCAGCGCCAAAGCGGCGTCTGGGATTATGAAGTCGTGACGAGCCCCGATTTAGCAATCAAAATTCCTGCCGACCTCAAACCAGCCGATGGCCGCTTTGGCTCTGGTCCTTCCAAGGTGCGTCCCGAACAGGTTTCTGCCCTTGAGGCCGCGACGTATTCCCCGCTGGGGACTTCGCACCGCCAAGCGCCGGTACGCAATCTGGTCGCGCGGGTGCAAGAGGGTCTGGACGACCTGTTCAACCTGCCGCCCGGTTACGAAGTCGTGCTCGGAAACGGTGGAACCACCGCTTTTTGGGATGCCGCGAGTTTTGGTCTGATCCGCGAACGCTCCCAACATGTCGAACTCGGTGAGTTTGGCGCGAAATTCTCCAAGGTTGCGCGCACCGCACCGCATCTGGGCGATCCGACGGTTATCACCGCCGAGCCGGGAACCCTCGCGCTCCCCGAAGCGGAGGAGGGTATCGACGTTTATGCCTGGGTGCACAACGAAACCTCCACCGGAGTCGCCGCGCCCGTGACACGTCCGGCTGGGACGACAGCCGCCGAGGCGTTAACCCTTATTGACGCGACGTCCGGCGGAGGTGGCCTGCACGTCGACATTCGTGAGGCCGATGTGTACTACTTTGCCCCGCAAAAGAATTTCGCTTCAGATGGCGGCCTGTGGTTCGCGTTAATGAGCCCCGCTGCACTTGCCCGCGTCTCGGAAATCAAGGCAACGGCACGCTGGGAACCAGAATTCTTGTCGCTGCAAACCGCGATCGATAACTCGCGTAAAAATCAGACACTCAACACTCCGGCTGTAGCCACCCTGCTGATGTTCGCCGAACAGCTCGACTGGATGAACACCAACGGCGGGCTCGGATGGGCCACGGGACGCACCGCCGAATCAGCTGCGCATCTGTACTCGTGGGCGGAAGCCTCAGAGTTCGCGACGCCGTTCGTAACCGACCCGGCGGCCCGCTCCAATGTGGTGGGAACAATCGACTTCGCCGACTCCGTGGATGCCGCACAGGTCGCAAAGATCCTGCGCGCCAATGGGATCGTCGATGTCGAGCCGTATCGCAAACTCGGCCGCAATCAGTTGCGGGTGGCGATGTACGTGGCTGTCGAACCCGCCGATGTAAAAGCGTTAACCGAGTGCGTCGACTATGTTGTGGAGCGCCTTGGCTAACGCTGGGGAATCTCCTGCGCAGCTCGAATTCGAAAATCGGCTGCATCGTGACCGTCTGACGCTGACCATCTATTTCTCCATTGGGTTTTGGGGATGGTTCATCATGTCCATCGGGCCCATGGTTCCCTTGATCACGAAAGAGTTCGGTGTTTCAAAGGGGGTAGGTGGGCTGCACGGAACCGCGATTGCGGTTGGGGCCGTCGCTGTTGGCTTGGTTTCGCATCGGCTCGTGCAATATTTAGGACGGCGCCCGATCATGCTGATCGGGACCTGCCTTATGACTGCAGGCGCGCTGCTGCTAGCCGCCGGCCCCAATGTCGTGGTGACACTGGCGGGCGCGATGATCATCGCAACCGGCGGAAACCTAATTGTGAACGTGGCACAACCCGCACTTTCAGTGCAACACAAACTGCATGGACCTGCCGCGGTGACGGAAGCCAACGCAGTATCGGCCGTTGCCGGAATCTTCGGCCCCCTCGCCTTGGGCGGCGCAGTCATGCTGGGTTGGGGCTGGCGGCCCGCGAACCTGGTAACCGTAGTTTTGGGAATCAGCGCATTTTTGTTGATCAGCCGCCTACCGACTAAAGGCGCACTCGATGGGCGCACCCGGCAAAAAGTTTTGGCCAGTTCTCAGTCGCGCGTAAAAGCACCTGCGGCCCGTGGAGATAAGAGGTATACCCCCGCATTTTGGTTCTTCGTAATCGGAGTTACCTCCGGCGTCGCGATCGAACTTTCTACCAGCTTTTGGGCTGCCGATCTGATTGGAGCTCGCACCGGGGCAGGCGATGGCATCGCAAGCGCAGTGTTGTCCGCACTGTTTGCGGGTATGGCTCTGGCTCGCATAATCGGTGGCCGATTGGCCATGCGTTACGCACCCGAAAAACTCATGATTCTGGCATTCGGTATCGCCGGTGTGGGTTGGCTCCTGTTGTGGACATCCACCCACACCGGCCTGTCTTTTGCCGCTCTGCTGTTAACCGGTATCGGGTTTGGTTTGCACTACCCGCTCGGTGTTGCACTCGTAATGCGTGCTTCTGAAGGGCGTCCCGATGCAGCGCAGGCGATAGCGACAGTTTCCGTCGGCATCGCTACGGCCCTGGCGCCCTTCGCGCTTGGCGCGCTTGCCGATCGTGTCGGTTCCCACCAAGCTTTCGTGATCGTGCCTATCGTGGCCGCGATCGGAACAGCGGCGGTCTACCTAGGGCTGCGTGACGTGCACAAGCGGCTTAAAGCGGCGTCCGGTCCGCAATAAAGATCCGCTCTCGGTCGACGTTTTCGAATTTCAGATTCTCAATGAACTGATACGTAGCCCCCGGGCTAATACACATAATGTGCTGCCCAGCGAACGCAGAAATCTGCGGGAACATGTAGCCCTGTTTAACAATAATCACGGAATAATCTTCGTGTGAAAGTCCGGCCGCTGTGAAGTGGTTGGTCGTCACAAAGGAACCAGGTTGGTCAGTCACCACGATGTCGACCTTGCCGACCGAAACCGTATACGCGGTTCCAATTCGGTCTTTCTCTGAACTCATGTAGCCCAGCAGGTCACCCTTGGCCTTGAGCACCCCTTCGACATGAATCGGGCGGCTTAGGTCATCGTGATCCATGCCTATTGAGACCGTCACCGGGCTTCCGACTTCGTGTTGGGCCAAGACTTCGGCGGTGCTGGGGGCCCAAATCGTGCTCACACAGGTGGGAACACTGCCACCACGCTCTAGCACCTCTTGCAGCATGACTGTGCTGTAGCCGACGCCGCCGCCAGTTGTGTTGTCGCCCGAGTCTGAGACCACGAGCGGGCTGCACTGGATGTTATTGAACGCCTCAACGGTTTCGGATACCTCGAGGGTTGGCGTCGTGAACTCGAATTCCGGGAAACGGCTCAATGCATAGTCCCGCACGTCTTCGGCGAGTTCTTGCGCAAGTGCCGCGTGCTGCTCGGATTCCGGCACCACCGTCACGGTGCCACCATTTTGGGCGACATCGGCCCAAGCAAATCCGACAAAGTAAGAGGCATCGATGATGCCCGGAGTCGCTTCGACCTCATCTAGCTTTTTC
>JAJYRW010000064.1 GCA_021793895.1 Actinomycetes bacterium | reverse complement strand
CCCCAAAATATGCGGGGAAAAATCCACAGTAATCGCATTATGGAAACCCGGTTGACCAAAATGGCCTGGAGCTGGCCGCTGTCCGATTTGGCTCCTGGGGCGATTTTCATGCCGCCCCCGAAATAGCCAAGGTTTGCCACGCAGGCCAGGATCAGTTCGCGTCTGCTTTCTTTCCCATCAATTTTGAGTTGATAAGCGTAAGAGCGATAGTGGCGCAGTTCTGCCAGCAGGGCGAAGAAGTACCGGGCCTGGCCGCGCGGGAAGCGCATCGCGTTCGCGCGGGCATTGACGGTGGCATCTAAACCGCCCGTCATGACGGACAAGAAATATCGCGTCGCTTGGCCTTCCCTTTCCCCAAGATCTCGCCCAGTGCGCGCGCTGCCGACCTCCCCGGCTCGACTTTCCCACCCGCGGTCAACGTCCATGGGCGGGATTTCCCGCGCGACGCCCACGTCCACCGGCCGGGTGGGAATTTGATCAGTTTCCAAGGCGCGGACCAAAGCAGCGATATTGCGGTGTGGGCGCCGCGAAATCCCCAGGCCCCGGGCAATGTCATCCCCCGTACCTGCCGGAATAATTGCCAGCGGAATCCTGGTATTGATCACTGCGGTGGCCGCCAGGTTAACTAGCCCATCCCCACCCACCGCGATGACGGCGTCCAACTTCAACTCGGCGGTTGCCGTCCGTAATTTTTTGTCCGCCGCGGCCGCCGTCGCACCCGAGACGTCTATGACGTGGTGTCCCGCGGCGTCTAGCTGTTCGCGCACTTCGCGGCCCACAACGATGGCCCGGCCCCGGCCCGCGGTGGGGTTGATGATGACGGCCAAGCGCTTGCGCATTCTTACCCAGCTTCCAGGTCCGCTTCGATGCGGCGGTCGCGGCGCCGATCAATGAGCGCACAAATTCCCACGGCCCCGAAGTACAGGGCCAGCATGGGGATTGCCAGAGCAAACATCGTCACCGCATCGGTAGTGGGCGTGGCCATGGCAGCGAAAGTGAAAATCAGCACCACCGCCCAGCGCCAACCCCCCAGCCAGGTGCGCGCGCGCACAATTCCCGCCAGCGCCATGCCCACCATCACCACCGGCAGGGTAAAGGCAATTCCAAAGCCCAACACCAGGCGCATGACGAAACTCAAATACATTTGCGCGTCGATAAAGTTAACGCCCGATTCCGGGGTGAAGTCCGTTAAGAACTGCACAGCGCGCGGCAGCACCAGCCACGCTAGAGACGCGCCAGTTAAGAATAAGGGGGTCGCAGCGCCAATGAAACCCACGCTCATCCAGCGTTCGCGGGACGTGAGCGCCGGCGAGATAAAAGCCCAAATTTGGTACAGCCACCACGGGCTAGCCAAGATCACACCGGCAAACAGCGAGACCTTAATCTTCATATCGAAGGATGTGGCAACGGCGGAAAAGTTCAGTGCCGCCGCGCGACCGTCGGCGGTGAGATTGGTGACCGGGTCACTCATGGCGTCAATAATGAACGGGTACAGCAGCCAGCCGCCCACTGCAGCGACCACCACTCCCCCCAGTGCCCACAGCGCTCGATTCCGCGCCTCCCGCAGGTGCGCCAGCAGCGGCATCTTCGCGCCGGCCCCGCGCGTGCGACGCTTTTTAGGAGTAGTACTCACCGGCTAACTCACGAGCCGGCACCCGCGCCGGGCCGGTGATCATCCCCATTGGGCGACCCGGCGTCATCATCGTCGGCATTGCCATCAGCATCGGCATTGCCCTCATCGTCGCTGTCGCGCAGGTCTTGGACTTCTTTTTTGAAAATCTTTAAGGATTTGCCGAGGCTTCGAGCCGCGTTGGGCAGTCGGGCAGCCCCGAATACCACGATGATCACAATAAGCAGGATCACCAGCTGCCAGCCCTGTGGGAAACGCATAACGAAGTTCCTCCAATAAGAATTGCGAATTACGCGCCGGGTTCAATCACGCGAATTCTACTTCTTCCGCCAGCGGTCAAAGCGGGGGTCTACCGCAATTTCGCGCCAGGTGCGGCGCTTTGCCGCGTGGTTTTGGCGCCGGCCGGCCTTTTTTCGCTGCCGCGCTTTGCGCATGGCCTTCACGCGTCGCTGCGCGGCGGCCAAATCCGTGAAGTCGGCCTTTTGGGCTTCATGTGCTTCTTGAACCTGCTCTAGCGTTGCAGTTAATTCAGCAGTGCGCTGGGTAAGCTGTTCCAAAACCTCACTGGCACGCGCAAACTCCGCCATGAATGCCTGAGCCTTCCTCCACAGATCGCGCAGGAGAAAAAACCCCAGTACGAGTGAGGCGATAACGAGCAGCGTCCAGATGAGAAACCACGGCACAGCGCCATCCTACGGGGTAGTCGAATTTCCGGCGCTGAGCGTGTCTGTTCCACTGAGCACGTCGTAATTCCGCAGCGCGCGCCGGGCGGCGGCTTGGACCGTTTGCTGTATTTCAGCCGGCTCCACGCGCACCACCGCGCGCCCCAGCGACAGCAGCAGTGATTGGAACCAGGCGCGGTTCCCCACCGTGACGACCGCGCGCACTGACTGGTCGGTGAACTCCAAATCCTCGGCCCCAATTTCAGAAAGGACCCACTGGGCGGGAGAAGTTACCTCCAGGACGACCCGCTCGCCCTCCTGCGGAGTAAGTGAGAAGTCTGGTGAGATTTCCGCGGGCGGTGCCGCGGCGACGTCCATAATTCTTACTGCCGATATGCGGTCGAGGCGAAATGCCCGCTCGCCTCCGGCGCGATAGCACCAAGCTCGCAGGTAGGAGTGCCCCTCGGCGGCAACTATGCGCAAGGGGTCGACCTCGCGCGTGGTGGTTTCATCGCTGTTGGATACGTAGGTGATTTCCAGGCGTTTTCCGCTATCGAGGCCGGCGCGAACGGTGGCCGCGATTTCAGTGTCTATCGCGGCGGCATCTTCTACCAGTTCCAGCTCTAATTCAGGTGCAGCCTCAGCAGCCGAACCCAGGGCGGTGGCTAAGATTTCGCGCACTTCGGCGATGGTGTTCGCGTCTTCTACTCCCGGAACTTGCGCTAGCGCTTCCACGCCCGCAAGCAGGGCAATCCCCTCTTCAGGGCTCAAACGCAGCGGCTGGGTGATTCCCATGTGTTCAACGTTGGTGATCTGCACCAGGTCATCGGAGCGATCGACCTCGATCAGATCCCCTCCCCCGTAGCCGGGAAGGCCAGAACACCACAGCATGTCGAGGTCTTTTTTCAGCTGCGCCCGCGGCACATCGAAATGGGTGGCCAGCTCGTCCAGATCCACCACGCCGGCGTTGTGCACGTAGGTGACGATGCTGAGCATGCGCGCCACGCGCTGTGAACTACTGCCCGCCATTTTTCACCCCTCCAGCTGCGCGCAAAAGGTCAATTACTTGCTCGCGCAGCTCACTTGGCTCAAGTACCAGGGCGTGTTCGCCCAGCCCCGCAATAGCGCGGGCGAGTTCCGTCACGTCGGCGGTGATCCTAAGAACATCGGCGCCCTCCCACGCATCGAGCAGTTGCGCCGGGAGCGCGGGACCGGCCGAACCGTCGAACTGGGCAACTGGTCGGGTCTGCTCCGCCCGCAGCCGCAGTGCGTTGCCCCGGCCCGCTGCCACCACGACGCGCGCGGTGATCGGCTCCGCGACCGCCACGCGGGCGTTCTGGGCATCGGGGGCGGGAATTTCAAAGGCACCCTCTTTGCCGCGCCGGCGCACATTGCCGGTAATCCGGTCGATCCGGTACAGGCGGGAGTCAGCGCGATCAAGGTCGTAACCGGTCAGGTACCAGGTGCCGCGGCGTCCCGTGATGCGCCAGGGCTGGACGCGCCGCTGACTTTCTTGCCCCGTGGAGGCGGCTCGATACGTAAACGTCACTTCTCGACGCTCCCGAATTGCATCGCGCAGGGCAGTGAAGGCTGGAGTTGTGGCCCCCGCGTTGATATCCACTGTCGAGGGAGCCAGCCCGCCCATCGAGGCGCCGGCGGCGCGCAATTTCGTAACCCCGCGCGTGGCGGCATCCTGCATGGCCGAATCACGCCACAGCGTGGCAGCGAGTGTGGCAATGCGGGCCTGCTGGGGAGTAAATTCCAGCGGGGGCAGCGCGTAGTGGCTCGTATCGATTAAATAACCGACTTCATCGTCGAACGTGGAGACCGAGGCCGTGATGAGCGGGATACCCAGGCGGCGCAGGGCTTCCTTATCGCGTTCGAAGAGGCGTTCAAATGCCGCGGGCGAAGCGGAAGCGGCATAACCAGAAAACGTTTCGCGAATTTGCGCGCGCGTCACCGGCCGCCGGGCGGAAGCCAGTCCGATCACGAGGTTTAAAAGCCGCTCTGGGGGCGGAATTGCAGCAGATGTCATCGTGAACCATGCTAACCAACTTGGCGACCAATTAGGCTGGTGCTGTGATCACGTGGCGTAGTGGAACCGTTTTGTCCATCGGCGACTCCTGGCCGGGAGTGGCCACCATGACTGTCGCGCTGGAACAGCCGATACCCGGTGTTCAGTTGCCACCGGAAGTACCGGCCCTGGCATTTCCCGCACTCGTGGGACAGCCCCGCCCAGGCGCACGCGTGCTGCTCAATGTCTCGGCCTTAGCTCGCGGGTTAGGTACGGGCGGCTACGGGCTAGTGATTGCTTTTCCTGATGATCTACCGCCTGACCCGCGCCCGGGGCCCGGCCACCTAATTAAAGCGCGGTATACCCCGCTGCAAGCCATGGTGTTGGGAATTGATGAACAGGAATCTGCGCATCACGCCGCGCTGGAAAACGCCGATTCTTTGGATGGCATGCCGGTCGTGGTTGCCGATCTACACTCTGCTTTGCCGGCAATCATTGCCGGAGCCCACCACGTGGATCCGGACCTAAATATTGCCTATGTGATGACGGACGGGGGCGCGCTTCCCGCCTGGTTTTCCCGGGCCATCGGCACCCTGCGTGAGGCGGGATGGCTGCAAAACGTCATTACCGTCGGCCAAGCATTTGGGGGCGATCACGAAGCCGTCTCGCTCCACAGCGGCTTATTGGCCGCGCGCCACGTATTGGACGCCGATTTGGCAATCGTCGCGCAGGGTCCGGGAAATCTGGGCACCGGAACCGCCTGGGGGTTTTCGGGCGTTGCCGCCGGTGAAGCGATCAACGCAGCCGGTGTTTTGGGCGGGGAACCGGTCGCCGCTTTGCGCATCTCCGGTGGGGACCAGCGCCCGCGCCACCGCGGCATTTCCCATCATTCCCTCACCGCCTACGCACGCGTCGCCCTGGCACCGGCTGCCGTAGTGGTACCGCAATTAAGGACGGCGCGGCCCTATTTGGCAGCCGATATTGACGATGGGATTGTGGCCGCCCTGCATGAATTAGCTGAACAAGTCGAAGAAGAAGTAGCACAACTTATCACCCCAATTGGCCGCCACACGCGGGTGGATGTGCCCGTAACCGAGTTGTTTGGCGCACTGCAGGCCACTCCGGTGCGCCTGTCAACTATGGGGCGGGGACTGGCCCAGGATCCGGCAGCGTTTTTAGCGGCAGCGGCGGCCGGAAAATACGCGGCAAACCGCCTTTAATCACCTGGTTTTCTCGGTAGCCTGTGGGGATGGACACTTTTGCGGGCAAGCACGTGATTATCGGAGCGGGCCCGGTGGGCCGACACTTAGCCCGCTTACTGAATGCGGGCGGGGCGGATGTCGTTGTTGTAACGCGCAGCGGCACCGACACGGGGATTGGCGGCGTTAGGCACGTTGCCGCTGACGCCGCTGACGCCGACGCGCTGACGCAGATAACGCAAGGCGCCACCGTACTGTATAACTGCGCTAACCCGGCCAGCTATTCAAGTTGGCAGCGGGTGTGGCCCCCGCTGGCGGCCGCGATGTTATCAGCAGCTGAACACACCGGCGCGGTATACGCGATTGCGGGCAACCTTTACCCCTACGGCCCGGTGGATGGGCCAATGATTGAGGGGGCGCCCGATGCCGCTACCGACCGCAAGGGCCAATTGCGGGCGGGTATCTGGCAAGAAGCGCTCCAGGCCCATCAAGCCGGCCGGGTGCGGGCGGTTGAAGTGCGCAGTTCGGACTATGTAGGGGCGGGAGTGGGCGAAAACGGAATCATTACGCGCGTGATCCCCGCTGCCCTGCAGGGCAAGGCGGTCTCAGTGCTCGATGATGCACATCAGCCCCACAGCTTTACTGATGTGGCCGACGCGGCACGCGCCCTTGCCGTTGCTGCTCATGACGAGCAGGCCTGGGGAAAAGTGTGGCATGCACCGACGAACCCGCCCCGCACGCAAGCCGAAGCAATCACCGACATTTTGGCCAGCGTGGGAAAGCCGCCCGTGCGGGTGCGAGCCATACCGACGTGGGTATTGGGCACCCTGGGTGTGGTGTGGCCCCTGGGGCGGGAGTTGCGTCAGTTGTCCTATCAGCGCACGCGGCCCTACGTGCTAGATGATGCAGCTTCTCGGCGCCAACTGGGGCTCCAACCAACTGCCTGGGAAGAGGTATGCCGCCGCACCGCCCAGGGGTAATTCCTCACTACCGATCCCGTGCGGTGCACTACCGATCCCGTGCGGTGCCGTGTTGGTGCACCAGCGTCGCCAATCGCTTTGCTTCGGTTTTGCCCCGCTCACCGTCGGCGCGCTGAATTGCCATCACAGCGATCGTTGTGCCATCAGAAATATCGAGCTGTACCCACGGGTGTTCCCCCATGCGCACGGCAATAATTTGGGGCCACTCGAGCGTGTGATTACAAAACAGATTCCGAATCATGATTCCGTTTTCCGAAACGTCGGCGCGCACGGTGCCGTGCCGGTAGACCAGCACCAGTCCGATCAACACGATCAGCGCCCAGGTACCGGCGTTATAGGGCAGGTCTCCCTCGCGCAGAAATATGACCCACAGCAGGAACAGCTCCCACGCAAAAAGCAAAACTGAAACGATGATCGCAACGATCACCGTGGAACGCGGACGAAACCTGCGATACATAAACTGGGCGCTAAATTCGACACGCGTGAATTGAAGTCACAATGATTGCCCGCGCCCCCACCGCATAGAGCTCGTCCATGACGCGGTTGGTCTCGCGCACGGAGACCATCACGCGCACCGCCACCGATTTGCCCTCATGCAGCGAGGAGACCGTGGGCGATTCCAGCCCGGGCGTGACCGCGACGGCCTTTTCCATCAGGTCGGCCGGCACCACGTAGTCCATCAGCACGTATTGTCGGGCAACGAGGACGCCCCGCAGGCGGCGCGTGAGTGTCTCAAGCCCCTCCGATTCGGCGCCGGTGCGGCGAATCAGTACGGCCTCGGAGTGCAAAATCGGGTCCCCAAAAATCTCTAAACCCGCCGCGCGCAGCGTCGTGCCGGTAGAGACCACATCCGCAACTGCCTCGGCCACCCCCAAGCGCACGGCAGTTTCAACGGCCCCATCCAGGCGCACCACATCGGCCGTGACGCCGTGGGAAGACAGATGCTTAGCCACCAGAACCGGATAGGAGGTGGCCACGCGCTTGCCGTTCAACTCCGAGATCGAATTGATTTTGGACCGCGGCGCCGCATACCGAAACGTGGAGCCA
>JAJYRW010000063.1 GCA_021793895.1 Actinomycetes bacterium | reverse complement strand
TTCCGATCTGTGAATGTAACCAGCCATTGCCAGTACCGTGTAAAGCGCATTGGCAGTGTGCCCTTTAGATAGGACAAGGCGATCGCGTTCAGGGTCCTGCCTTTCTACCTGGCTTGGACTGATGTTCATTACGGATAAGTACAGGGTGACCAGTGCGTCAGCGATCGAAAATTCACCACCCACGTGCCCGGCCCTGGCCGCTCCAATTGTTTGAATCGCCCTGCGGCGCACCTCCATTGCGGCACGCTGCAAGTATGTAATGGCTTCTTCGCGACTCGCTGCGTGCCCCAGATGCGTTAAGTGCGCAATTTCACGATCTGGGCCAGCGATTTTTGGAGAGTCAACCTGTGACATAAGGCCGAAATGTTGATCAAAAGAATCAGTAACAGTCATATCTAACTCCGCATGCTTGAAAGCAAAACATCTTGGACGAGTTTTTGCGCCTCAATAGCGTCTTGATTATCTTGCGCTTTAGCGAGAGATTCGTAATCCAATTCATCGAGCGCTCGATTAATAGCCTTTAACATTCGAATCGAGGCTTGAGCAGTCTTCACGCTATCTTCTCGGAATGGGAACTGATCTAACTGCCACACGCCTTCCCATTCATTGACGCGCAAGGTGTAAAAAAACTCAAAAAGTTCTGTCAAATGGACAGTACCCAGCATTAAGTCGTCATCCCACGACCGCAGGTTGTCATTGACGTCCATGCCCCACAAAAGGCCATGATCAATCAGCATTTGAGCGGCATCAGCTGGTGATTCGCCACCATAGAGCGAGTGCCCAAAGTCCAAAAGCACACCAATGTTGTCAAGGCCGATTTCTTGAATTCCTAAGATGGCACGCGAGGCGGAATCCCACAGCATCTTGACACGGGGTTCGCGCGGTTTATATTCGATTACATAGCGTAGATCTTGATGAGCCGATGCCAACTCACGCATTCCATCTTTGGCGAACTTCCACACCTGGCGGTGGTTGACCTGGAAGGGATAGTCCCAGCCGTCTTGCCCAGGCCAAATTTTAACGTAATCAGCATTCAATTCCCGAACGACACCGGAAGCTTCATGGAGTAAATCCATCGCTTCGCTACGTATTTGCGAACTAGGATTTGTAAACGCGCCCCGCGCGAATGTGCGCGTATAGATCTCAGGGGTGACGCCAATGGCTGAAAGATTATTGGCTTTCAATGCGTCTTTAACTTCGTCGAGCCCGACACCTTCTGTGAAGGGGTAATTCAGGTCAACTACAGAAAGTTCGCCGACAGCTCCGGCTCGCTCAATTTGACCTATCGTCGAAACTGGCTCGGCATAACCATCTGTTGCGTAGCGGTCGACGTAGCTAGCGAAGTTCCAGAGTCCGGCACCAAAACGTGGAGACTGCATAATTATTCAACTCCGATCTTTAATTCAAAACAATGATACTCATAGTTGTGACAAAAAATAAAGTGATGACTTCGCTCGCAGTGCGAGGTGGAGTGGGCGACGCTCCCGATGAGTGATGCCGTCACCCACTCCCGGAACTCAGTCGTCCAATTCAAATAGTGTGTACTGCTCAGCGTTACTATCGTCGATCAAAACACAGTTCACAGATTGCTTCTCAGGCAAGCCTGTCTCGCCATTTTGTATGTACGCGTCGGCTTGTTCGACGGCCATCTCAGCTATCTCCACAGCGGGCTGCATCGCGGTGGCAAGCATCTTGCCTTCTTTAATCGCTTCTACCGCGTCAGGCGCACCGTCAAAACCGGCGATAACAATGTCGTCAAGCAAACCAGCTTCTTCGACAGCGGCGACAGCACCAACCGCCATCGTGTCGTTGCCGGCAATAATGCCGTCGATGTCATCGTGATTTTGCAGAATCGTTTGGACCTTCTCAAACGCTTCTTGTTGATCCCAGTTCGCGGTTTCGACTCCCACTTGTTCCATGTCTTCATATTGATCGATCACCGAGTGGAACGCATCCGAGCGAACATGAGCATTGGTGTCAGTTTCGATGCCGAATAGTTCGAAGTATTTACCTTCGCCTTCCAGTTCTTCCACGAATGCTTCTGCTACCAAGCCAGCACCCTGGGAGTTATCCGCAACAATTTGGGAAACCGCAATATCGCTTTCGTTTATTTCACGATCAATCAGGAAGACCGGAATTCCAGCGTCTCTCGCTTTTTCCACGGCACCAACAGTGACATCCGCACCGGCATTATCGAGGATGATCGCTGCAGCATCATTTGAGATAGCCGAGTCGATCAATTCGCTCTGCTTATTAGGATCATCATCGTGAGAGTCAGACTGAGCGGTATATCCCAGTTCTTCGGCCGCGGCCACGGCAGCATCTGCTTCTGCCTTAAAGAATTCGTTCGAGTGAGCAGGGGTAATGACAGCGATAAGGCCATCACGTTCACCGCCCTCGGCCTCGTCCCCTTCCTCTTGTGCTTCCGCACCGGTATCGAGGCTGTCATCACCGGTATCGCCGTTTGAACAGGCGCTGAGAGTGAGTATGGAAGCAGCGGCGAAAACTACCGCGCTTTTTGTCAATGAGCGTCGCATTTTTCCTCCTTGAAGTTACGCTCGGGGGCCGGGTTTGGCCATTTGTTGTTCACGTTCCTGGGCTTCTTGTTTCACCGCTTGGGCAGCTTGCGCCGCTGCGCGGTAAGCCTTCAAACGTTCCTGCACTTGGTCCAGAGCAACTGCCAAAATGATGACCAGGCCCTTGATAACGGTCTGCCAGAAACTTGATACTCCGATCAAAACCAGACCGTCGGAAAGGAAACCGATCACAAAAGCACCAATCAGGGCTCCCTTAACGGTGCCGCGCCCGCCCATGAGGGACGCACCACCAATAACAACCGCCGCGATAGCGTTCAACTCAAATGTGTCTCCCGTTTGTGGGGCGGCGGCTGTAAGTTCTGAAGTAATTATCAGGCCTGCCATAGCGGCGCATAGACCTGAAATCACATAGACCCACACAGTGACTTTCTTCACCGGAGTGCCAGATAATTGTGCAGCACGGGGATTGCCGCCAATGGCATACATCCAGCGGCCAAAACGAGTTCGATTCGCTAAAATTATCGCCACAATCGCCGCAATAACCATGATCCAGATGGCTGTGGGTATTCCTAGGGGCCGGGAAAGACCCAGGAACGAAAATCCAGTATTACCAAGTTCAGGCTCACCGCGGAGTTTTGGAAATGTTGACCCGTTCGACAACAGCAGTGCCGCACCACGAGCAACGTAGAGCATACCGAGTGTCGCAATGAAGGGGGCGACATTTAATCTTGTGACTAATATTCCGTTAATGAAACCGACAAGCGCTCCGACACCCAAAGAGATCGCTATAACGACCCACACCGCCGGATAAAGGGTGGCGTCGAATACGGTGATTTCCCACCCCTGAAGTAATGCCCCAGCCACCACCCCAGATAACCCGACTGTCGATCCAACAGATAGATCGATACCGCCGGTGATTATTACGAACAACATTCCTATAGCCAGTAAGCCGTTATAGGCGACGTGCTTAGTCATTGTGATGAGGTTCGAGGTCGTTAAGAAGCTGTCACTCATCAGGGCAAAAATGATAATTAAAGCAAATAGAGCTAGAAAAGCGCGCTGATCGAGAAGGAATTCCCCGATCCCCCTGTTTCCAAGGACCCTGCGACCGAGGGCGGATCTTTCTGCAGCAGTTTTGGTGGTCATTTAACGTCCTCATCAATCGAGCCTGAATCGGCCAAAGTCATTAGAGATTCACGGTTAACTTCGTGGGGATAAAGATCAGCTACTAATTTCCCGCGAGACATCACTAGGATTCGGTCGCATGCATTGAGCACTTCACCGACTTCTGAGGTTGCGAACAGTACGGCTCGACCTTTTCGAGCTTCGGAGGCCATAAGCCCAAAAATGTCCGCTTTGGCGCCTACATCAATGCCGCGGGTGGGCTCGTCAAGCACAAGAACACGCGGACTGGTCATCATGGCTTTTCCAATGACGACCTTTTGCTGGTTACCGCCTGAGAGCGATCCAATCGAAGCGCTTAGACTCGCGGCCTTCAAGCGAACTTGGTCACCGACTTGGCTTCCTTGTTCTTTTTCAAGACGAGATGAGATGAATCCGCCTTTATATAGCTTTTCGATTGCAGCTAGCGCCAAATTCGCCCCAACACTTAACGCCTGCACTAAGCCGTCACGCTGACGATCTTCTGGGACGAGAATTACGCCAGAGGAGATTCGATCAGCAATACTGCTTTTCTTGATGTCCTGCCCGTCGAGGAGGATGCGTCCGCTCTCCAATGCGTTACGGCCTGCAATTGCTTCCAGTAATTCAGTACGGCCGGCCCCCATCAACCCGTAGATGCCGACAACTTCACCTTCGTGCAACTCAAAGTTCACGCCTTGGACCGCAACCCGGCCCGGCATGCCGGGGTCCGCGACCACGACATCCTCAACAGACAGGAGCACTTCACCCGGCCGGTGCTCCATGCGCGAGTAAAGATCATCCTGGTCACGGCCGACCATATTCGTAATTATCCAAGCGAGGTCAACGTCCGCCATGGGCTCTTTCGCCACGATTAAGCCGTCACGAAGTATCACCGCGTGGTCTGCAATCTCTAGACATTCATCCAGATGATGCGAAATGTAGATGATCGCTACGCCGCGCGAAGCCAAATCACGCATGACGCGGAAAAGAATCTGAACTTCAGCGTGGGACAGCGCCGAGGTGGGTTCGTCCATGATGAGAACCTTGGTGTCCCGCGTGAGGGAACGGGCTATTTCAACCAACTGTTGCTGCCCTAAGCGCAAGTCACCAGCTAGCATGCCGGGGTCCAGTGGCTCTTCTAAACGCTCCAGTGCCTCTCGAGCGATTTCTTTTTGTTTCTCATAGTCAATGAAGTCGCCGCGATGCAGTTCACGGCCTAGAAAAATATTGTCCGAAATCGACAGGTTTGGAACAAGATTTAGTTCTTGATGGATAATAGAAACGCCGTGCGCCGCTGCCTCTGTCGGCGAATTGAAGACTACTTTTTCGCCGTTCATCGTTATCATTCCTGAAGACGGCTGCTCCACACCTGCTAGAATTTTCATGAGTGTAGACTTTCCTGCGCCATTTTCTCCGATAAGCGCCGTGATTTTGCCTTCCTCAATTGTGAAGTCAACACCACGCAAAGCACGCGTTGCGCCGTACGCTTTAGTGATTTGCCGTGCCTTTAAAAGTGGTTTGGATACGCTCTCCGTGGTCATAGTCCCACCTCTATTTCCACTGGCGTAATCGTTAGATGGTCGATTTCTCCACCAGTTTTCGACGTCCAAGTCACGGCCCCCATCACCGTGACATCTTCACCCTCAAGATCATCAGGATCCAGATCACCGAACACTTCTTCTGCCGCTTTGTTATTGAGTTCTAAAGCGACATTTTGATATTCGGTTTGGTTTACGAAATCACCGAAAGCCACTTCACCGCTGGCATCGCGCAGCGCCGTAGCTGATCCCAACGGGGGCACAGCAATGCCGACAGTGAAATCACTATCTAGCCCGTCAATGTCCAAGCCGACTTCCCCGAATTCGCCTTCTACGACCAATCCCGTGGCGGATACAGCAAAACTGTAAGGCTTATCATCATCTTCGCGTTGACCGTATTCTTCGCCAGTTCCATCTGGATCATCAAGCATTTGGTCGACCAGTTCAGTAATAGGGATGGCTCGTTCCGTTACTCCCGCAACAACAACAGAGTCATACGCCTCTTCTGCGTATTGTTCTGCGGTATCCGCCGCAACTTCTTCTTTTTCGTCAAAGCCCACGATTTTGGTGTCCCAAACCATGAGCACCAGAAGAATTACAACACAAATGAGCACATAGAATTTTCTGCGCTGCCACCACGGTTTTTTTGCTGTGTGAGACGACACCAAAGCCTCCTTTTAATAGTCGTCTTCGGCCAATATTGAGCGGCCGCGCGAACGATCAACTGCCCGTCGCCACTGACGGCGGGATACCTGCGAATCTGATTGGGGTAGGTCAATAATCGTCGGCGGTTCTAACCTCCACGCCGTTGGCTCTGCGAGTTGATGGCTGTGACAGGCGAAAAGTGCTGTGCCTAAAGCCGAGGCTTCCTCGATGGAAGAAATTAATACCGGGCGCTGTAACACAAGGGCCTGCAATTCCATTAAAAATCTCGACGAGCTGGCCCCACCGTCGGCATATAACTGTTCAATTTCTACTGTGCCCTGAGATTCAAATGCTTCCACCACGTCGGCGACCTGATGGACTACTGCTTCGAATGCGGCTCGTGCCAAAAGTCCTTTTGAAATGCCACCATTAATCCCGTCAATGATGCCGCTGGCGGAGCGGTCAAAATAGGGAGCTCCTAGTCCTGAAAGAGCCGGAACGAAACTCACGCCTCCAGAAGACGTGGCCTTGGCAGCCAATTCGCCAAGAAGAGTAATGTCACCGTCTGTAATAAGTCGTGCCATTAATTCCAATGCAGCACCTGAAGCCAAGATGTTGCCTTCAGCCGCGTACACCGGATCGGGGTTTGCCCATGCAATAGTGCTGGCTACTGAGCTGGCGGCGTCAGGTTTCGGAATCACGGCCATCACGGATGTGCCGGTGCCATACGTTGCTTTGGCAATTTGCTCTCTACCACGGCTGTGCAAATACAGCGCCGCATGAGAATCCGCCAGCACAGCAAGAATCGGCACGCCAGAAGGAATCGGCAATCCTCTGCGCGTTACTCCAAAGTCTCCTTGAGACGATACGACCTGTGGCAGTAGCGCACTTGGAACATCAAAAAGGTCGCAGAGCTCCTCGCTCCACACACCCATTTCGATGTCAAAAAGCAGAGTACGAGAAGCATTCCCGGGTTCTGTAAGGTGATTGCCGGTCAATCTCTCGAGAAGAAAAGTGTCAATCGTCCCAATGTGAATGTTGGCGTCTTTTTTCAAATCGCTGTTATTCACTAGCCACCGCATTTTTGACGCCGAATACATCGGGTCGAGCTCGAGGCCAGTCAGGGCGCGCACGCGATCAGCGGAGCTGGCGAGACGCCGGCATTCCTCGACAGTTCTGCTGTCCTGCCACCCGATCACTGGACCCAGCAAATGGCCGGTTTTTGCGTCCCAAACCGCTACGGATTCCCGCTGACTAGAAATCGTGATTCCACGCAGCCTCGATGAAGGTACCTGCTCCAAGCATTCAGCGGCGGCAGAAACTATCGACGACCAGATCTTTTCGCCATCTTGCTCCACTCGATCGGGACCAATATGTTGCACTCCAACAGGCTTGACGGACTTCCGCACGACGGCGCCGGTAGCGGCATCTATTAGAAGCGCTTTGCTGTTTGTTGTGCCCTGGTCAAAGGCCAGCACGTACGCATTTTGGTGATCACCACCATTGGCTATCATTCGGCTCATTCCACCCTGAGAATATTAATTCATCATTGAATGTTTCTACCCATGGACATTAGACGTACTTTTACACTCGTGTCAACAGGGATTCGAAAACTGGGCATCAATCGCCCTTTTGCGGCAGCCACACACTCAACGCACCAACTCGCCCAGCTGCTGCAATGAAGGCGCCCCGACGGCAGCCGCGCTGCCCCACCGAGTTCCGATGAGCGCGAAGCCGTTTCTCATGAGTGCGTCGCAACCTCTTGATCGA
>JAJYRW010000062.1 GCA_021793895.1 Actinomycetes bacterium | reverse complement strand
ACCTGCCAACCCGCTTCAGCCCGCGTTACCTGTCGCGCCGGGCCGATTTTCGCGATAGCAGCGGCAATTTCGGAGTCAGCCGGGGAAACAATTTGCACGCCGGTGGCATCCGCGGCAGTGAGCCGTCCACCCAGATACACCTTGTAGCCATTATCTTGCGGCGGATTATGGCTGGCAGTGACCATGACGCCCGCTTCTGCCGATAAATCACGAATAGCGTACGCCAAGATTGGGGTGGGAACGGGGGAGTCTATGAGAAAAACCTTCTTTCCCTGCGCGGTGAGCACCGCCGCGGTATCTCGGGCAAAGTCATCGCTGCGATGGCGCGCGTCAAAGCCAATAACCACGCGAATATCTTCGGCGCCTCGCAACTGCTCGGACAGATAGTCACCTAGGCCGGCCGCGGCCTTAATAACCACCGCGCGGTTCATGCGGTTTGGTCCCCCGCCCAGAGTTCCCCGCAGCCCGGCGGTTCCAAATTCTAAAAATCCAGCGAAGCGATCATGCAATTCCAACAGTGCTTCGTCCCGGTTTGCCGTCGCCATATCTGGGGCATCGCAGTTCGCGCGGGCGAGCAGGTCGGTTAATTCCGCGGCGGTGTTCGGGTCCGGATCCGCGTTAATCCAGTCAAGGACCCGCGGCTCCAACTCGTTTAAGTCAATATCGTGTGGGTCCATTACAGCCGCTCCACAATTTCGGCTAAAAGTTTCGCAATACGCGGTCCAGCCGCGACTCCGGCCTCCAACACCTCTTCATGGGAAAGCGGGGTGGGGCTCACACCGGCTGCCAAGTTTGTAACGAGTGACAGCCCTAAAACCTCCAAGCCGGCCTCGCGCGCCGCGATCGCCTCCAGGGCGGTGGACATGCCCACTAAATCCCCACCGATGAACCGGGCCATTTGCACCTCGGCCGGGGTCTCATAGTGCGGCCCGCGGAACTGGACATAAACGCCCTCGCCCAGTTCGCCGTCCACAATTTTTGCTATTTCCCGTAGTCGCGGCGAATACAAGTCCGTTAGGTCAACGAACGTGGCGCCCTCCAGCGGGGAGGTTGCGGTGAGGTTGATGTGGTCGGAAATCAGGACCGGGGTGCCCGGGGCAACGTTCGGATCAAGCCCGCCACAACCGTTGGTCAGTACCAGTACTTCGGCACCTAGCGCGGCGGCGGTCCGCACACCGTGCACGACCCGGCGGACGCCCAAGCCCTCATACAGATGCGTGCGCGCGCCAATCACGAGGGCGTGCTTTTCCGAGCCTTTGAGCCGAATGGAGCGCAGCACGCCGCTGTGACCCGCCACGGTTGAAGCTGCAAATCCGGGCACCTGCCCGGCCGGGATTTCAGCGACCACCTCACCAATTAGATCGGCTGCGCCGGACCAGCCCGACCCCAGTACGAGCGCAATCTCGTGGCGCTGAACTCCGGTGCGCTCGCGGATCGCGACGGCAGCTGCGTGCGCTACCTCGCCGGGCGGTGCGGTGGCAAAAGAAACTTGGGATTCCATAGCCCCCACACTAGTAGGACACGCAACGGTTAGCCCCGTGCGCAATTTGCGGGCATGATCGGCACAATGGGGCACGTGACGAATTCCGAAACTCCCCGCCCCAACACGCAAGTAGTGATAATTGGCGGTGGCCCGGGAGGCTATGAAGCCGCCCTGGTGGCCCGCCAGCTTGAGGCGGAGGTGACCGTTGTTGAACGCTCCGGCTTAGGTGGCGCCGCCGTTTTAACCGATGTGGTGCCCTCCAAAACACTCATCGCGACCGCGGAATTGCGCACCACAGCCGATTCGGCTGAGGAACTGGGAATCTTCACCGAGGGCAATGAGGACGCAGTGGCCGAATTGCGCGTGGACCTCGCCCGGGTTAATCGCCGCGTCATGAACTTGGCGGCCGCGCAGTCCAAAGACATTTATGAGCGGCTGGAACGCGAGGGCATCACGGTAATCACCGGCCAGGCCAAACTGCGCAGTGCAGATGAGGTCGAAATTAAAACGACCGACGATGCGGGCAATGAAAAAATCGAGGTCCGCACCGCCGATGTGGTGCTCGTGGCCACCGGTGCCAGTCCCCGAGAACTACCGGCTGCCCAGCCCGATGGCCAGCGCATTTTGAACTGGAAACAGCTCTATACACTTCAAGACCTTCCCGAGCGGCTTATCGTCGTGGGATCAGGCGTAACGGGCGCGGAGTTTGCCGGCGCGTATAACGGCCTGGGCGGCGATGTCGTGCTTGTTTCCTCCCGCGATCAGGTATTGCCCAATGAAGATCCCGATGCGGCCGCGGTAATTGAGGATGTCTTTCGTCGCCGCGGAATGGAAGTCCTCTCCCGCTCGCGTGCCACTTCGGTTACTCGCGAAGGGGACCGGGTCATCGTCGAATTACAAGACGGACGCCGCGTTGAGGGGTCGCACTGTCTGATGGCGGTGGGATCGGTGCCCAATACCCAGGATTTAGGCTTGGAAGAACTGGGCATGCGCATGCACGCCTCCGGTCACATCGAGGTCGATCGCGTCTCGCGCACCTCGGTGCGAGGTATCTACGCTGCCGGGGACTGCACCGGAGTCTTGCCGCTGGCCTCCGTTGCCGCCATGCAGGGGCGCATCGCTATGTGGCACGCCCTGGGCGACGCGGTCGCGCCTCTAGAGCGCCGAAATGTCACGGCCAATATCTTTACCGCGCCGGAAATCGCGACCGTTGGGTACACCCAAGCGGATCTGGAACGCGGCGAAATTGCTGGGCGGGTCGTAACCCTGCCCCTGGCAGGCAACGCGCGCGCCAAAATGCTGGGCATTCGCGATGGCTTCGTAAAACTCATCGCCCGCCGGGCGTCGGGCACCGTCCTGGGTGGAGTTATCGTCGCCCCGCGCGCCTCGGAGTTGATCTTTTCCGTCGCCTTGGCCGTCGAGCACGGTTTGAGTGTGGACGACGTCGCTCACGCTTTTAGCATTTATCCATCTTTATCTGGCTCAATTGCCGAAACGGCCCGGCTCCTGCACCCGGTGATGGATAAAACGGACTAAAAACCAGCGAACGCGCAGACCCGCGCGGCGGGGGTCCGGGCGTGAGGGCTCATAATAAGGTGCCCTCCTTAATCCGGGACGCTAGTCGAGCACCGTGAGATCCGCTACGAGCGGCAGATGATCGCTCGCAGTCTTGCCCGGCAGCACTTCGGCGTTTTCTGTTTGCAAACGGGAACCGGTAAAGAGCCAATCAATGCGCACCGCTGGGTCGTGGGACGGGCTGGTGTTTTGCTCAGCGTTACCCGCGGCATCCAATGTGGACAGCCACGTAGCCTCGGTTAGCGTTTCGATTTCAAGGGAGTCCGGCTCGGCGTTGAAGTCCCCGCCCAAAATCGTCGCGCCGTTATTTTCCCCCGAATCCACGTGTTCCAACAACGAATCGACCTGTTCAAGTCGGGTTTCGGCGTTCCCGACGCGATGTTGCAGATGAGTGGAAGTGACCTGCACATCAGCTAGCGGGTGCGCGACGGTGGCCGAAACAAACGAGCGTTTTTGCGGCCCGGCACCATACGGCAAGCGCTGGGCACGGACTTGCGCGAGCGGATACTTCGACAGCACCACATTGCCGAACTGGCCATCGGCTGCCGGGGACCAAGCCGCAGTCATATCTAATCCCGATGCGAGCCAGGTAAGCATGTCCGAGCCACCGGCCAGCACCCAGCCGCGGGATACCTCTTGCAACAGGACTACGTCTGGGTCTTCGGCCGAGATCGTGTCCAAAATATTGTCGAGCGCTACCCGCGGCTTGGCGCTGACGCCGTAGTGCAGGTTCCACGACAGGACCCGCATATCTGCGCCAGCCGCTGCCGCCGCAGTTTCGGAATCTGTGCCCGGGGCCGCGGTGCCTCCCCCCGCGTTGTCCGGTGATTTATTCGGAATCGACGGCGCCATCAGCCCGGCTAAAAGAGCCACTAGCAGCAGGGCTCCCCCTCCGAGCTTTTCGACTGAAACGGCAGTGACCGCGCCGCTGTTTGAGGTGCCGGCAGCGCTCGCGTCTTTGATGACCGCGCCGCTATTTTTACTCTCGGGCTTCGCGGCTCCCACAGTGGAAGTTTCGGCTGCAGTATCCCCAGCTGCGGCCTCATCCCCCGCTGCGGCCCTAATCTGCGCATCGTCGTTGGCCTCGCTCCTCAAGCTTGCTGGCAGACCTTCTGGGCTTCGGTAGATCGCCCACAGCGCTGCCACCCCAACGGCAGCTGCGGTCAGCGTAATTACCACAAAGTTGGGCACGGGCAGGGGAATGTCGTAGTCCAACTGGAACAGGAGTACTGGCACGACGGTGAAGACGCCGATGAGCAGTGCGGCGCTGGAAAGCACACCGATTCCGGGTCGGGGAAGGGCCTCCTGCGCACCGAACCCTACGCCCGGTTCGGGCGCCGCGGATTGCTGATCGGTCAGCACGTCCAAGAGTAGGGGGATCGATGAAAGCAGGGCGACGAGAACCGCGATGAAGCTAGTGACGCCGTCCAAAATGAATGCCGCGGTGATGCCGCCGACGAACCCAATGAGCGCGGCTACCGTGCGGCGCCACCCGCTTTCAACGGGCGCTAGGGGAGTGGCGGACTGGGTTTCCTCGGGGCTAAGGAGTGATATTCCAATTGCGCAAGCCCCGATGAGGAACGCGCCCGACCAACCCAGCGCGAATCCGGACTGCGATGCCAAGAACGCGGGATTGGCAAACACCATGAGCACCAGCGCAAGCCACGGTCCCAGCGGCCATAACTGGCTGATGCGTACCCGCGAGGGGGTTAGGTCGGGGCCGGCGGCTTGCTTTGTGATGGCGAAACTGCCCAGCAAGAACAGCCCCATGAGCCCAAATGTGAGCAGGACGAGCCCGAGCAGGTCACTGCGCCAGGCCAGATCCCACGTGCCAAGTAAGAGCTGGCTCGTGATGCTCAGTGCGATTCCGCCCAGGATCGCCGAGACGGTTTTACGCGCGGAGAACGCGTAGCGCACGGTGGCTAAGCATAAAACCCAAGAGGCCAGCGCGATCGTCGTCACGCCCAGGGCCGCCGGGTAGAGCGAATCGCCAAATAGCTGCATCGCCGCGCGGGCGATGACGTACAAAATTACCGAGATGCCCGTCACGCGCAGCAGTCGGCCTCGAAGCCCGGTGAGCGCCAAGATGGCCACCGGAACCACCGCTGCCGCATATGTCGTCAGTGCCAACGTTGCGGCTAATGCGGTGCTTTCGGTGAAGGCCGCGTCAATCAGCGGGCCCGAAAATCGCATCGAATCTATGACCGCCAGGGTCATGACGGTTAGCAGCGTGGGTGCCAACCAAGAGCGTGGAGACATTTTTAAGTTCCGGTTGTTCAAAGGGACACGTAACTGAAAAGTGCTTAGCCTCACCGTAGTTGGATATGCGGTGGGAACGGAAACTGCTGGGCCGTCCGCGCCCAATGGCGGCTTAAATGTCGGTGCTCAAAGTGTTTAGGCATCCGTAATCTGGCAAATCACCGTTCCAGCGCTTACCGTTGCCCCCACTTCCGCGGCCAGATCACCAATGACCCCATCGCGGTGGGCAACGAGGGGCTGTTCCATCTTCATTGCTTCTAGCACTACGACCAGGTCACCGGCCGCAACCTTTTCCCCGGCATTCACGGCGATTTTGACGATTGTGCCCTGCATCGGAGATTCCAGTGCGTTCCCACTGGCGGTGGCGGTATTTGAGCGGGCAGATGTCGCGCGCCGGGTGGGGCGGCGATTAGCGGTGCCGTTATTTCGGCGCCCGGCGAGGTTGAGGCTGGCGGGCAGCACGACTTCAAGCCGCTTCCCGCCGACTTCGACGACGACTCGCTCAGTTTCTTGCTCCTGCGGTTCGGAGACCGGGGCAGGTGGCAGTTGGGCCGTGAGCGTGCCGAGGCGGTCGGCGAATTTAGTCTCGATCCAGCGCGTGTGCACAAGGAAGTCTTCATTTTCCGCTGTGAAATCCGGTTCCTGCACCACGGCACGGTGGAAGGGAACCACCGTGGCAATTCCGGCGATGTCCATTTCAGCCAAAGCGCGCCGGGAACGCTGGAGCGCTTCTTGCCGGGTCGCGCCGGTGACGATGAGCTTGGCGAGCATGGAGTCAAAAGCACCAGAGACGACGTCGCCGTCCTCCACGCCGGTATCAACGCGCACGCCGGGGCCCGAGGGCATTTTGAAGCGGGAAACCGAACCGGGGGAGGGTAGGAAGTTCGCGGCCGGATCCTCGCCGTTGATGCGGAACTCAAAGGAGTGTCCGCGGCTGGTGACCGAGTCATAGCCCAGTTCTTCGCCGGCCGCGATCCGGAATTGCTCGCGAACCAGGTCGACGCCGGTGATTTCTTCGGTAACGGGGTGTTCCACCTGTAGGCGCGTATTGACCTCTAGGAACGAGATGGTGCCATCTAGCCCGACGAGGAACTCACAGGTTCCTGCGCCTATGTATCCGGCCTCCTGCATGATCGCGATCGATGAGGTGACCAACTGTTCGTTTTGCGTATCTGAAAGGAACGGTGCTGGGGCCTCTTCAACAAGTTTTTGGTGCCGGCGCTGCAGCGAGCAGTCGCGAGTGGAAACGACGACCACATTGCCGTGCTTATCGGCGAGGCACTGTGTCTCGACGTGGCGCGGAGAGTCGAGATAGCGCTCAACGAAACATTCCCCGCGGCCGAAGGAAGCGGTGGCCTCGCGCACTGCCGAGTCATAGAGCTCGGGGATCTCCTCGCGCGTCCGGGCGACCTTTAAGCCCCGGCCCCCGCCGCCGAAGGCCGCCTTGATGGCGATGGGCAGACCGTGCTCGTCGGCGAAACTTAGCACTTCATGCACCGTTTTCACCGGTCCGGGGGTGCCCGCAACCAGGGGAGCGCCCGCCCGCTGGGCGATATGCCGGGCGGAAACTTTGTCGCCCAGCGCATCGATTGCTGCCGGAGGTGGGCCAATCCAATTTAGTCCGGCGTCAATGACTGCCTGGGCAAATACGGCCGATTCGGCTAAGAATCCATAACCGGGGTGTACCGCATCGACGCCGGCGCGCTGGGCCACGTCGAGCAGCTTTTTAATGTCGAGGTAGGTCTCGGCCGCGGTGGAGCCGCCCAGGGCAAACGCCTCATCAGCCAGGCGGGCATGCAAAGCATCCCGGTCCGGTTCGGCATACACAGCCACCGAAGCGATACCTGCGTCTTGACAGGCACGAATTATCCGGACGGCAATCTCGCCACGGTTGGCGATTAGCACTTTGGCAAGCGGGGAAGCTGCCACACCACGCTCCTTTTTAAGGTTCGATCGGCAACGCAAACCTTGCGGCCAGACCGGCACGGAAATCCTTTGGTTTAACCGGCGCGCAATCGTTGGGTTCGACCGGCTACGCTAACGCAAAATTAGCGCTTGGGTCGCCGCGAATGGCCGGCGGTCCCCAAGTCTGGACTTCCCGGCAAGGGCCGATCAAGCATTTTAGAGGAATCCTACAAAGAATTTTGCACCTACGGTTGCGGAGGCGAAAACTTTAGTGGATAGGTGACAACTTAGCGCCACAGGTCGACTACCGAAATGCCAATATCTGCCAGCAATTTACGCAGCAGTGGCAGACTCACCCCCACCACAGTGTGGTGATCGCCCACAATGCGCTCGATGAACCAGCCCCCGTGGCCGTCGATTGTAAAGGCGCCCGCGACGTTGAGGGGTTCTTCGGTTTCTAGATAGGCTTCAATTTCGGCCTCGGTCATCGCCGTGAAGTGCACTTCCGTGGCGGTACTGGCGCCCGTCATGCGGCCAGTTGCCTCA
>JAJYRW010000061.1 GCA_021793895.1 Actinomycetes bacterium | reverse complement strand
GGGGAGCCGGATGCTGATCGGCGCCAATACCGATGTGTACGGAATCGTCACTTCATTAAGGACGGCGGGCCTCACCACTGCCATTAACTCCGCCGCGGTCTTAGGTGCTGGGGGAACCGCCGCGGCCGCCCTGGCCGCGCTGGCCGAGCTGGGGTGTGCGCAGCCCCAAGTATTGGTTCGTTCCCGCGGGCGCGCAGGGGCGCTGTTGCGGGCGGCGGACCGGATGGGAGTCCACCCGCAGTGGCGCAGTTTTTCGGGTCCGGACGCTGTTGCTGCGCTGCTGGAATCCGATGTGGTGATCTCGACGGTGCCCGCTGGGGCCACTGATGCGCTCGTGCCACTGCTGACGGAGGCGCGGCAGATGCGCGCTGCTGGCGCGACTTCGGGCGGTTCGTTGGAGGCTTCGGTTGAGGAATCTGGCGCGCTGGTTGGTGAATCCGCAGCGCTGGGAATGCTGCTCGATGTGGTTTATGACCCCTGGCCCACGCGTTTTGCCGAATACTGGCGCGGCACCGGTGCCGTGATTGTTCCCGGCACGGCCATGCTGTTGCATCAGGCGGGGGAGCAGGTGCGTCTCATAACGGGACAGACCGCACCGATTGACGTTATGGCGCAGGCGCTAGCGCGGGCGGGCAAGCCAGTTTCGGCTAATTAGTCAACTTCAGTGCGCCAAATGCCGATGAATTCTCTGCGAGAAAATTCCCGGCATCGAACGGAGCACGCCCGTGCAAATAACCGACATTTTGGTCGCCCAGGGTCTGGTTAACGAAGCACAACTGAACTCTGCCTTTGAAGCGAGCCAGACCGCGGGGCAGTCCATGGGCGTAACCCTGATGCAAATGGGGCTCATCACCGAATCGCAGTATGTGGCGGCACTGGCGCATCAGATTGGGATGGATTTTGTTGATCTGGGGGAGTACCCGATCAGTCGGCACGCAGTTATGGCACTTCCGGCGGCTATCGCGCGCAAATATTCAGTCTTGCCGATCGATATTGAAGACGGAGTACTGATCCTGGCTACGGCCGACCCTTCCGATGTGCTGGCCTTAGACGATGTGCGGTCAACAACCGGCATGGAAATTCAGCTTGTGATCGCTACCCGCCGGGATGTCATCTCCGCGATTGATCGCTACATGCGTGCTGATGATGAACTTCATACCCTGTCTTCCACTTTAGAAGAAGAGGCGGATGAAGACGTCGACCTTTCTGAGCTTTCAGAGATTTCGGATGACGACGCGCCCATCATCAAGTTCGTGAACCTGCTTATTTCTCAAGCTATTCAGGACCGCGCCTCAGATATTCACGTCGAGCCGGCCGAGAACTCGCTGCGTGTGCGCTACCGGATCGATGGCGTGCTTCACGAGGCGCAGGAAATTTCAAAAAGTTTAGCGCTGAGTATCACTTCGCGCATAAAGATTTTGGCTGAAATTGATATCGCTGAGCGGCGCAAACCCCAAGATGGGCGGATGTCGATCACGCATAATGGGCGAAAAATAGATCTTCGGGTCGCAACTTTACCCACCGTTTGGGGCGAGAAAATTGTATTGCGAATTTTAGACAACACGACAGCTGCTTATGATCTGATGGATCTGGGGTTTAGCAAGGATAATCTCGCCCGATTCCGGGAGAGTTTCACCAAGCCCTACGGCATGATTTTGGCGACTGGGCCAACCGGGTCTGGTAAGTCCACAACACTATATGCAACGCTCAACATTATCTCTCGGCCTGAAATTAACGTAATTACGGTTGAGGACCCGGTCGAATATCGACTTCCCAGCATTAACCAGATCCAAGTTAATCCGCTGGCGGGTTTGACCTTCGCCAGTGCCTTGCGATCGATTTTGCGCTCTGACCCGGACGTGGTGCTCCTGGGGGAGATTCGGGACAGGGAAACAGCGCAAATAGCGATTGAAGCGGCCCTGACCGGTCACCTCGTTCTCTCAACCCTGCACACCAACGATGCGCCCTCTGCGGTAACGCGCTTGACTGAAATGGGAATTGAGCCTTTTCTGGTTGGATCGGCCATAGACTGCGTTGTCGCCCAGCGTCTGGCCCGGCGGTTGTGTAGCCGCTGTAAAACGGCGTATATCCCCACCGAGGAAGAGTATGTCCGTGCCCGTTTCCCGGGGCCGGAGCCCAGTGAAATACCTGAACTTTTCCGCCCCGTCGGATGCTCATCGTGTGCGAATACCGGCTACAAGGGCCGTCTTGCCTTCCACGAGGTCATGACGATCAATGAAGAGATCGAGCGCTTGACTGTCCGGCGCGCTTCAGCGGCAGAAATTGTCGCTGCGGCTGCCGAAGACGGTATGACCTCACTGCGCCAAGACGGATTAGCAAAAGTGCTCACGGGAGAAACCTCGCTTGAAGAGATCTTCCGCGTAATCATCTGAGCAGATATTTAAGTTGGCGGCAGCCGGGGCCGATATTGCCCATGCATGAGCGGTGACTGCGGGTGCCCGTTCGATGCTGATTCTTTGTCGAGCAGACGGGACGAGTAATGAATAACGAAGCAAAGCCGGGTATTTATCGCGCGTCTGAGATGAGCAGTGATGGCAACCTGCCACCCATGCCTCCCGTGCCGGGCGAACGGGCACCCCGGCGGGCTTCTATGCCCAGCATGCCGAGTTCTAATCCTCAAAATTCGCCCCCTCGAACCGCGGGCAGATTGGGCGTCGCCACGATTGAGCCGGAAGACTTCAACCTCAATGAACTCCTGCTGTACCTCAACCAGGTCGGGGGCTCGGATTTGCACCTGACGGCAGGATCCCCGCCAATGCTGCGCTTACACGGCTCGTTAGAACCCATCGCGAATCACTCGAAGCTGCAAACTGATTCGCTCGCACGCGTGCTGTTTTCTATTTTGACTCAAAAGCAGCGCGAGCAATTTGAAGAGAATTTAGAACTGGACTTTTCTTATTCGATTCCGCGCCAAGCTCGCTACCGCGTAAATATTTACCGCCAGCGCGAATCGGTGGGCGCGGCTTTTCGACTCATTCCTTTTGAAATTAAGCCGCTTGAAGAACTTGGGATTCCCGCCTCCGTAGCGCAGTTTGCTGAACTGCCGCGCGGCATAGTTTTGGTAACTGGGGCAACTGGGTCGGGTAAGTCAACGACGCTCGCTGCACTTATTGACCTGGCTAATCGGACTCGCGCAAGTCACATCATGACAGTAGAAGACCCCATTGAGTTCTTGCATTCGCACCAAAAATCTATTGTGAACCAGCGTGAAGTTGGTGCCGATACGCACAGTTTCGGGCAGGCTCTTAAGCATGTGCTGCGTCAGGACCCGGACATCATCTTGGTTGGCGAACTTCGGGACTTGGAAACGATCTCGGTTGCGCTAACTGCGGCTGAAACTGGACATTTAGTGTTCGCCACTCTCCACACGCAAGACACAGCCCAAACTATTGACCGCATCATCGACGTTTTCCCGGCCGGGCAGCAGGCGCAGGTGCGCACCCAGCTTGCTTCTTCAATGCAGGGAGTGGTCGCACAAACCCTGTGTAAGACCAGCGATGGCCAGGGTCGAGCAGTAGCCACGGAAGTAATGGTGGCAACTCCGGGTATTCGAAACTTGATCCGCGAGGGCAAGACGCACCAGATTTACTCCGCGCTGCAAGCCGGAGCCCAACACGGAATGCAAACTATGGATCAACATTTGGCAAGTCACGTACGCCGCGGCCAAATCAGCTATGCCGAAGGTTTAGACCGGGCACACCACGTGGAAGATTTTAACCGCCTGGTGGGCAACGGGCACCGAGGAACATAAATGGCGGCTATTACTAAGACTTTCGACTATGTCGTTCGCGACCGAGGGGGCAATGTCGTCTCGGGACGCATCGATGCTCCGAGCGAAACCGCGGTCGCTTCCCGTTTAACCGCAATGGGCTACGCCCCACTTACTGTGAGCGAAGTAGCTCAAACCGGGTTGCAGCGGGAAATTAAACTCCCCGGAAGTGATCGAGTCAAGCTGCAAGATATTGCCGTTATGTCGCGGCAAATGGCCACGATGATCTCGGCGGGGCTCTCGCTCTTGCGCACGCTCACGATTTTGACGCAGCAAACGGAGAATGAGGCCCTGGCAAAGGTAATAGGGGGCGTGCGCAACGAAGTCGAGGCCGGAGCTTCCTTATCGAATGCTTTGGCCAAACACCCTCTAACATTCCCACCGCTCATGATCAACATGGTGCGCGCCGGTGAGGTGGGCGGTTTCCTTGAAACTTCCCTCCTAGCGGTTGCCGATAACTTCGAGGCAGAAGTTAAATTACGCGGAACGATTAAGTCAGCCATGACCTACCCGGTCGTTGTTTTCGTCATGGCGATTCTCGCGACAGTGGGCATGCTGCTTTTCATCGTCCCGATTTTTCAGGACATGTTTGATGGTCTGGGTGGAGAACTGCCCGGGCCGACCAAACTGCTTGTGGTGCTCTCGGGCTGGATGAAGTGGATGGCGCCAGTTTTACTCGTGTTGACCATAATTTTCGCTGTGTGGTGGGGGCGTCACAGGCACGATCGAAAAGTACGCGAATTTGTCGATCCACTTAAGCTTAAAGTTCCGATCTTCGGGAACCTGTTCAAAAAGATCGCTATTTCCCGCTTTTCGCGCAATTTAGGGACTATGGTCCGCTCTGGCGTGCCTATTCTGCAGGCTCTAGAAATTGTCGGCCAGACGGCTGGAAACGCGGTGGTGGAACACGCCATTAATGATGTGCGTGATTCGGTACGCACCGGGGAATCTTTGGCTGATCCCCTCTCCAACCATGAGATTTTTCCGCCCATGGTGGTCCAGATGCTCGGGGTGGGTGAGGATTCAGGATCACTAGAAACCATGCTTGAAAAGATCTCGGAGTTTTATGATGCCGAGGTTGAGGCCACGACCGCTCAGCTCACATCGCTCATTGAACCGCTCATGATCGCGGTCATCGGACTGATCGTGGGTGGCATGCTCATAGCGCTTTACCTACCGATCTTCTCGGTTTTCGACTTGATCGAATAAAAAGGTGTAACGGTTAGATAACAAGGCGCTCAGCAGTACTCCATTTGGGCGAACCCCATTTAAGCAGAGCTTTCGGCGGGGCGATGACATAAGTGCGACAACCGAGGTCTCTTTCGGACTTCGGCTTAAAACGACGATGAAAGGACAGCGTCATGGTTGCACGCTTCCAAGCCGCACGGCAGCAAGAAGATAAGGGATTTACCCTTGTTGAACTCCTGGTAGTAATCGTGATTATCGGCATTCTGGCCGCGATCGCGATTCCACTCTTCCTAAATCAGCGCGAGAAAGGTTGGAAGGCCCAGGTCGAATCAGACTTGAAGAACGCCGCCATCGCCGCAGAAACCTATGCAGTGGACAACAATGGCAGCTATGAGGGATTAGGCACGGATGAGCTCGAAGATAACGGTTTTAAGGGAACCGATCAGGTAGACGTTGAGGTTGCGGAGGGCGCCGATGAAAAGGGCTTCGTCCTCACGGGCAAACATGACAGTCTCGACGAGATCCTTACATACGACAGTAACGACGGCGGCCTGCAGGACTGGGCCGAATCGGGCGGCTCGGGCGACGACGGGTAGTTAACTCAGCGACGTGGGGGTGTGTGAACTCACTACCCCCACGTCGGTTTGCATCAGCAAATGACACGAGTTAGTTGTGGAAAGGGAGCGGGTGTCCATAAACGCATCACGCAGACATCTCGATGATGCGGGAATGGGGCTGCCCGAGGTCATGATCGCGATGGTGCTCTTTGCGCTCATCAGCCTGGGAATGCTCTACACCATGACCGCCGTCAAGACCTCAACGCGCGATACCCGCGCCCGCCAGGTGGCTGCCAATCTGGCCGCGTCCGAGATTGACGCGGCGCGCGAGATCGAGGACCTCTTTGGGCTGCTGGACGATGTCAAGCGCGTCGACGTTGGCAGTGATTCTTATACCGTTACCCGCACTACCGCCTGGGTGAGTGATCCGGAGGAGTCGTTTACTTGCGGCAACTCCGGTACGGGCGGGCAGTTGCGTTATAAATCGGTGCACGTGGATGTCACCTGGGACAACATGCGCAATAGTGCCGCGCCAGTGTCTTCCCATACCGTTTTGAACCCAAATGAGCGCATTAACGATCCGAGCAAGGGCACGATCTTAGTCTCGGTTATTGACGATTCCGGATTCGGCAGCGCCGGTGTGAGCGTTACCGCCCGGCGGGTGGGTGGTGGTGGAACAGTAACTGGCACGACTGACTCGCAGGGCTGCGCCTACTTATTAAAGGTCGATCCGGGCACGTATCAGGTGAGCGTTTCCAAATCCGGCTTCGTGGACATCAACCAGGATGCGAACCCCGTGATCGAGGTCGGCGTCACAGCAGGCGGCTCCGGCTCAGCAGGGTTCCAGTACGCCGAAGCGGCAACATACCGCCCGCGCTATTTTGCCGAAGATATACCCAGTGCACTGGTTTCGGTTAACTCCGAGACCACTTTCCGGTCTACTTACTCGACCTCGACACTGCCTGGGACGAGCAATCCAGGCAATTTTTCCCTTCATCCGCTGAACTCGGGGTATGAGGTGTTTTATGGCAACTGTCCGGCGGCAGATCCCAGCGCCTGGACTGAAACTGAAGATCCAGCCACCGGTGAGGTTCTCGTCGGTGTGCCGGTGATCGCTGAGGCTGTGGATCCGGGCGCTGTCACTGAAGTTGATGTTCCGGTAGGTGCGGTAGAGGTCAACATCCCAAATAACCGCCACCTGAAGGCTGTTTCAGTGGGAACCGGCAGAGCTGACCCGGGCTGGCAGGCCGGGCCCGACGAGGTGCCTTACTGTGCATCGGGGACCGAGTTGCGCTTTGGAAATTCGGGAGGAACAACCCGCACCATCTACTTGCCCTTTGGTAGTTGGGAACTGCGATCCGGTAATAGCGCCCGTGCATCCGGCAGCGTGATAGCCGGCTCCAACATCACCCCGCTCACCGCCGGAAACATGTCCGGTAACCAGGTCACACTTGATCCGCGCGTCCCGCTTGAAGAAGAGGTGGAGGAACCGTGACCCGTTCCTCGTCTCGGCGCCGTCTGTCGCAGCTGCTCGATACTCGGGTGCGCCAGGGGCGCGAGGTGGGACTTTCGCTACCTGAATTGCTGGTAACTATGGCGCTTATGACGATCGTCGGTGCCCTTGCAATCACCATGGTGGCCACGATGAGTCAGGCCTTCACCAAGGATCGGTCCACGACCGACTCGACAAATATTGCCTCCGTAGTGATGAACGAGCTCTCGCGTGTGATTCGGGCCGGAACTGAAATCCGGGTACAAAACACCGCACAGAGTAAGCCGGTATTCGTAACGGCCGCGGCAGACGAGATTTTGATGCACGCCTATATCGACACCGACTCGATCACCCCCGAGCCGGTGCAAATCCGGTTCTGGCTCAATTCAAATCGTGAACTAGTCGAGAGCCGCTACCGCGCGATCGGCACCGCGCCGTACTGGAACTTCCAGTCCTCGCCATATTCCACCCGCGTGATTGGCCGCACCGTCGCACCACCTGCCGGGGGAGACCCGGCCATGTTCACGTATGAGGATGCGGCCGGACACATCCTCGTCCCCCAGCCGAGCGGTTTCAACACCAATCAGCTCCGCTCTATCGCGCGAGTAAATATCTTCCTCAAAATCCAGGCTGATCCCACCCAGCGTTCCCAGCCAGTAATCCTGCGAAACACCGTGGGCATTCCCAACCTGGGTATTACCCTCTGATTGAAGAGACGAAAAATGATCGCACTCCTTAAGAGTCGAATCCCAAAGGGCGATGATCGGGGAGTCTCCCTGGTCACCGTACTGGCCCTCGGGTTTTTGATGGCGCTCCTTGCCACTGCCGCCGTGGCCTACTCCACCGGGAGCATGCGCTTCTCGCGCCACACCCAAGACTGGAATGCCGCCCTCGCGGCAGCCTACGCCGGCGCGGAGGAGTACCAAAGCCGGCTCACCGAGGATCCTTCCTATTATCGAGCTGGGAACCCGAACTCCTCCTTCAGCTTGGAGACCGATTCCGAAGTGGTGTC
>JAJYRW010000060.1 GCA_021793895.1 Actinomycetes bacterium | reverse complement strand
TGCGCCAGGCCCGACCGGATTTGCACATTCCTGCTGCGGCTGACCCACAGGAGGGGTAATTAAAATGGCGAAAACCAACCGGTGCCAGGATGTGGCACCGTCGCAGTTTGGGCCGCGCTGGGCGCGCTGGGTGGGAAGATTCCTCGCCCGGATTGTTTGGGACACAAATTTTGCGGGTAAAGATCGCATTCCTAAAGAAGGCCCCGTTGTGCTCGTTGCCAACCACATTGGAATTTTGGACGGGCCGCTACTTTTAGGTGTGCTGCCGCGCCCGACGCATTTCCTAGTAAAAGAAGAGATGTTTGTTGGTCCCATCGGATGGCTGCTGCAAAAAGCGGGACAAATTTCGGTTGATCGGGGCAGCGGTCGGGCGGCACTGCAAGCCGGCCTGGCGGTGTTAAAACGCGGGGGAGTGGTCGGAGTTTTTCCGGAGGGAGTCCGCGGGCAGGGTGCTGTTTCTCAAGCGCGCGCTGGAGCTGCCTGGCTGGCGGTGCAGGGCGGAGCAACTGTGGTTCCCGTTGCTATTTTGGGCACGCGCCGCACCGGTGAGTCGGTCAATAATGTGCCGTGGCCCCGGCGCAAACTGGCCATGATTGCGGGCCGCCCGCTCACCATGCCGGCCACAGCAGACAAAAGCCGACGTGAGGCAGTCACTTTGGTGACGGACGCCATCCAAAAGGGTCTTTCAGAACACGTTATCCGGGCAGTGGCGGCCACGGGAATTCAGCTTCCCGAAGACCAGCCGCTGCATGCTGCACGCGATGTGAGGGAAGATAGACAACGTGACTGAAATGGACCCGGTTAATGAAACCCATGAAGAACTGCAGCATGCCAGCGCCCTGCGTTCCGGGTTAGCGGACTACGAGCTCGAAGAAGAAGACTGGACGGTCCTAGAGGCCGACGATGAGTTCGCATCGAGCCCAAGCGGGCCACCGCCCCCAGTGCTGGCCGTGGTGGGCCGCCCCAATGTGGGCAAATCCACGCTCGTTAACCGGATTTTGGGCCGACGCGAAGCTGTCGTACAAGACGTGCCCGGCATCACGCGTGATCGGGTCAGTTATGACGCAGAGTGGGCCGGCGTCCCGTTCACCCTGGTAGATACCGGTGGCTGGGAACACGGCGCGCGCGGCTTAGCCGCACAAGTAGCCCAGCAGGCTGAAATCGCGGTCGAGCTAGCTGACGCGGTGGTGTTTGTGGTGGATTCGACCACCGGAGCTACCGCGACCGATGAGGGAGTTGTGCGGCTTTTGCGTCGATCGGGCCGGCCGGTAATTTTGGCGGCTAATAAGGTCGATGGGCCGCTAGACGAGGCGGATGCAGCCGCGCTGTGGGCCCTGGGGTTGGACATGCCCTATGCAGTTTCGGCACTGCACGGGCGCGGAATTGGGGAACTGCTCGATCGCGTCGTCGAAGTGTTACCGGAGCACTCCATGGTCGGCGGTACGCACCGCCCCGGTGGACCGCGGCGTATCGCGCTACTGGGACGCCCAAACGTGGGAAAGTCAAGCCTGCTTAATGCCCTAGCCGGTGGGGATCGAGCCGTAGTAGACACGGTGGCTGGAACCACCCGCGATCCGGTTGATGAGCTCATCGAACTGGGGGAGCGGCACTGGTGGTTCGTCGACACCGCCGGAATTCGGCGCCGCACCCATCAAGCATCCGGTGCTGAATTTTATGCCTCCCTCCGGACGCAAGCCGCACTGGAGAAATCCGAGGTAGCCGTCGTCCTGATCGACGCCAGTGAGGTCCTTACCGAGCAGGACATCCGCATCGTGCAAAACGTGGTGGATTCAGGGCGCGGTTTAGTGCTGGCTTTTAATAAGTGGGATCTGGTTGATGAGGAACGCCGCTATTACTTAGAGCGAGAAATTGAGCGCGACCTTGATCATGTTTCTTGGGCGCCGCGCGTCAACCTTTCCGCACTAACGCGGCGGCACGTTGAAAAACTCGTGCCGGCTCTCGACACCTGTTTGTACTCGTGGGATCTGCGCGTGCCAACTGGCCGACTCAATTCATTTTTGAACGACATTGTTGCTGAACATCCCCACCCCGTACGCGGTGGAAAGCAACCGCGCATCCTGTTCGCCACTCAGCCTTCAACCCGCCCGCCGCGCTTTGTTTTCTTTGCCTCCGGCTTTATCGAAGCGGGTTATCGCCGCTTCTTAGAGCGCCGGATTCGGGAACAATTCGGTTTCTTCGGCTCGCCGATAGAAATTAGCGTGCGCGTCCGGCAGCGCAAGCGGCGAAATTAGCGCGCGTGCGGGGGCCCGGCCAACTAGTTTTCAGTCGTTTTCAACGCCGAGTAACTGCGCTTGCATTTTGCGGATTTCGCGCGAAAGTTCACTATCGGGGCCGGCTACGATCGCGTTTGGAACGACGGTGGTGATTGGCAAGGGCGCGACAGCACCTGGTTCAAATCCCCATTTCGATCGCCACAGGGTTAACTGGGCCGCGCTTGACGCATAGACAATGCGTCCCAAGCCCACCCATCCATGGGCGGCAGAACACATGGGGCAATGCTCGCCGGAGGTATAAACGGTGGCGTTTGCCCGCGCTTTAGGGCTCAGGTGTTGTGCTGCCCAGCGGGCAATGGCGAATTCGGGGTGCTGGGTATGGTCGCCGCCCTTGACTCGATTGCGATCTTCGAAAAGAACTTCGCCGTTTGCGTCCACCAGCAGTGAGCCGAATGGCTCGTCCCCATCCTGAAGTGCTGTTCGAGCAAGTTCAACGCACTTACGCAAAAACTCTCGATCCTTCTGGCTGATATCGGTTGGGGATGCCATGATTGTGCTCCTGATCTGACGTTTATTGGCCGCGGACCTCATCTGGATCTCTACAGTGATCCTCCCATCTCTGCGCGGTTTTTAGCCATTTCGTGACACACCTTGGATTGAGCGGGCCGCGGGTACGGGCAGCGCATTGGATGGGGTAAAGTGATCGAGGCTCAACAGGGCCATACGGGCTGTGGCGCAGCTTGGTAGCGCGCTGCACTGGGGGTGCAGAGGTCGTGGGTTCAAATCCCGCCAGCCCGACCAATTCTCTGCAATGCGATTTGGCTGCTAATTTTCGGACAATTCCTAAGTCCTCGCAATATGACATGTTTAAATATCTGTGACGGGCGGCACAAAATCCGATATGGTCGCCACGCCAAGATTATGCTGTGTTGGTGCGTACACAAGTCTTAATTTGCGACTTGCAGGCGAGGTCAACCGGCGCAAGCGGCGCGAAACGCCGGTAATAAGTGGAGGTTAGCGTGGGTTTTATTAAGGCATTCGCAGGGTCGCTGGGGGGCACATTTGCCGACCAGTGGCGGGATTACCTAACACCGCCCGAGGGGCTGCCCGCAACTGCGGCTATCTTCCCGGCAGTTCAGCGGGGGCAGGATGCCGGTCGCGGCTCCAACACCAAGGGATCGGAAAACATCATTAGTAACGGCAGCCGCTTCGTGGTGCCGGAGAACTATGCCTTAGTTACATTTGAAAACGGTGAAATCACCGGGTTCGTGGGGGAACCGGGCGGCTTTGAATACCGTTCGAATGACCAGAATGCCAAGTCGTTTTTTGCTGGAGATGGCATTTTTAGCTCCTCTCTCAAAACTTCGTGGGAGCGCTTCAAATTTGGCGGCATTCCTGGCACCCAGCACTTGGCCTTCTACGTGAACTTGAAGGAACTGCCCAATAACCGCTTCGGAACCCAATCGGAAATCTACTGGGATGATGCCTACCTGGGCGCCCAGGTTGGTGCCATCACGCGGGGCACCTACTCAATGCGCATCGTTGACCCAATTCTCTTCACCAAGCAGTTCGTTCCCTATCGATACCTGGGCCCCGACGCGCGCATTTTTGACTTCTCTGACCTGGAAAATGATGCCTCAAACCAGCTTTTTGAAGAGGTAGTGGCATCACTCGCGCAAGCGTTTTCGATTTACACTAACGACCCGTCGATGGGCAACCGCATTACGCGCATTCAAAGCGACTCGGTTGGGTTTGGCCAGTCGCTAAGCCAAGCAGTGGAAGAGAACTACCAGTGGCTTTCAGATCGCGGACTGCAAATTGTTAAGGTCGCGCTGGCCGCCATTGAATACGATGAAGACACCCGCGCGCTTCTAAGTGACGTGAAGAAGGCCGACGCTTTGGGTGGTGCGCGCGGCAATTCCTTTATGCAGCAAGCAGCTGCGCGCGGTTTCCAGGCGGCGGGAGAAAATTCCGGTGGCGGTGGGGGCGGGGCCGGCATGGCGTTTTTAGGAATGGGTATGCAGGCTGCTGGCGGTGCCGCCGGTGGTTTCCAGCAGCCCACGCACGGGCAACCGCCCGGACCCGGGTATGGCCAACAGCCCCAGGGTTACGGTCCTAATCCACAGGGCGGTCCGGGCCAGCCACCACAGCAGCAGGGTTATGGCCAACAACCACCCCAACAGCAGGGCTATGGCCAGCCACCCCAACAGTACGGTTACGGTCAACCGCCACACGACCCTTCCCATCAGGGGCAGCACCACGGGCAACAGGGCCAACAGGGGCAAGGAGCACCGGGACAGCAACAACCGCCCCAGCAGAACGGCGGAGGGGAAGATCCGGTAGCCAAACTGGGTCAGCTTAAGACCATGCTCGATCAGGGCCTGATCACTGAGGCGGACTATGAGGCCGCCAAGGCAAAGGTCTTAGGAATCTAAGGACAGCATGAGTTCTTCAAATAGCGGGTACGGTTCCGGTCCCGCTTCACAACCGTCATCGCCGGAACAGCAATACGGGCAACCTGGGGCCTCGCCGGTGCCTGCGGGCCACCCGCAACAGGATGCGCAAGGCTACCCCCAGCCAGCGGCACAGGCTTATACCCAACAAGCCGCGCCCGGGGCGGAAGCCTACGGCCAACAAGCCGCGCCCGGAGTGAATCCCTACGGGCAGCAAACCCCACCCGGATCGGAAGCCTATGGCCAGCAGCCAGCACCTGCAGCCAGTGCTTATGGCAGCGCGCCGCCAGTTGAAAATCCACTGGCCGCTGCCGTGTCTGAACAGCAGAGCCCGCCCACAGTTGATAACCCCCACGTCGTTCAATCCGATGTTGACGCTAAGGACGGGCTTAGCAAGTGTGCCCGCTGCGGGGCCACCGACATCGGCTTAAATCTCGCCACGGGGTTATTGCGCTGTAACTTCTGCCGGTATGAGTGGTCGACCCCCTCCGCCCATGAAACGCTGCGAATTAACGGCGACATCGGCAAATTACGTGGTGTGACCATCGGTTCCGGTTCGCAAGACATCATTCCTTCCGTCGATGTGATCATGACGTTCAAATGCTCAGCCTGCGGGGCTGAAGTTGTGATCGACACCGACCACTCGATGCAGTCGCGGTGCCACTGGTGCCGCAACAAGCTGTCGATGAATGAGCAGATCCCCAACGGGGCCGTTCCCGACATGATTCTGCCCTTCAGCATGCCGAAGGATGAGGCGATAAAACGGATTCGCAATTTTGTGCGCAAGCGCAAATTCTTCGCTCACCCGCGGTTCCGGGCGGAGTTCAACCCGGAAAACGTCATGGGCGTCTATTTGCCGTACATGGTTTTGGACGTCAACGGAAAAGTACACCTTTCCGGAGAAGGTGAGCACACGCGCCGGCGCTACACCGTCAAACGGGGAGACAGCAGCGAAAGGCGCTATGACGCTGATCTTTACGCCGTCCAGCGCGAATTCGACATTCACATCAACGATTTGACCATCGAGTCCTCGCAGGAGCGCCAGGAGCAAGACTTCACCGTCAACTCCAATAACATCATCAACTCAATCATGCCGTTTGATGTGGAAAATTCCGTCCAGTATGACTCGAATTACCTCGCCGGATTTACCTCCGAGCGGCGCGATACCAACGTCACCGACCTGGCGCCACTAGTGCGAACGCAATCCAAAGACATTGCGCGCCATAAAGCAAACGCCACCTTGAACCATTACGACCGCGGCGTGCGCTGGGACCATGAACATTTTGAAGTGGTGGGTGAGCGCTGGGTATCAGCGTACTTACCGGTGTGGTTGTACAGCTATTACGAAAAGCGTTCGAACGGTAAGTCATTTACGCACTACGTAGCCGTAAACGCCCGCACCGGCGAGACGATGGGAAGCGTACCGATCCATCAGAGCAAATTGCTTGCCGTTTCGGCGGCCGTGCAAGTGGTGGGAACGATTATTGGTCTTCTAGTGGCGGTGATTTTGTAGTGCTACTTTCCAGTTCGCTGCTGAGCCTAAGCGGTGGGTTGATCCAGGCTGCAAGTGATTCGGATGGCGATCCGCGCAATTTCGCTTTGCTGCTGTTGCTTTCCGGATTTGTTTTTTACGGCTACGTTTTCCTGCGCTACCGCAACGCCGATAAGCGGCATCGGCACGAGAAAGAAACTGAAGCCGATATGCATAACGTCCAACTTGGTGACCGGTTCATCCGGACGCGTACCGGTTTACGGAACTCGAAGATGACCGATGCTAATAATCGTTCGGTGCGCGGTTCTTTGAATCAGCCACTTGGTGGTGTCGTCGGCTCAGTGCAGAAATTCCTGCGTTAGTTATAAGTCGCCACCCCACCAAAAACACCAGCACGACGCCGGTCGCCACCAATACGAAGGCAAGCGCGGTGCCGCCACCAGCTAATTTACGTAGCGCCAGACCGCCCGCGACAGTGATAAGCCACAGCCCAAGACCCGTTGGCATGACAGCCAGCGGGTCTTTCCAAGCCCGAAGTACCGCCCATCCCACGATGAGAGCAACTACGAAGGGCCATGCCGTCGTCCATAATTCTTGGCCCCAGGGCCCGAAAACTTCCTCATGGTGCGTTGATCGGCCAATTGCGGTGAATACGACCACTAAGACGAGGTCGGCCAGAAAACTCCAAAGAGCGGGGGAGCGGCGCATGTTTCTCTTTCGTCACGGGCGGCATGGCTGGCGAGGTGTTCCTTACTAAACTTAAGGGCATGAGTGCACTTACGCCCGAGCAACAGGAACGCCTGCTAGCCATCATGATGGACCATGCACGGTCTGGGGAAACTTCCGCCCTGCAGGAGGCATATGAGCGCGGATACCCGCTGGATATTCAGGACGGCGACGGGAACACCGCGTTAATGCTCGCCGCCTATAACGGTCAGGTGGAGACGCTGCGGATGCTGATCACCCGGGGTGCCGACGTTAATTTGCGTAATAATCGGGATCAGTCGCCAATCGCCGGGGCAATCTTTAAGGGCGAGGAGGAAGTCGTAGAAATTTTGCGGCAGGCTGGGGCTGATTTGGACGCCGGTACACCCACCGCTCGGCAAACCGCAGAGTTATTCGGTAAGAGCGAATTGCTGGAATAGAAAAATCGGTGGCTTCCCGCGCATGAGCGGGGAAGCCACCGATTAATTTGCGCGAGCGTTACTTAACCGCCGGGGTGTTATCCGGGTTCGGTTCCTTCTTGGACGCTGCGCCAGCAGTTACGTCCTCAATTGCACGGCGTACGCCCTCGCCATAGGCGGGGTCTGCCTTGGTGCAGTTAGCGATGTGGCGCTCAATTGTTGCCTGCGAGGCGCCATTAATCGCTCGAGCCGTGTTGTAGAACAGGGCTTCCTGCTGCTCCGGAGACATGAGCCGGAAGAGGTCGCCGGGCTGTTCGAAGTAGTTGGAGTCATCTTCGCGATAGTCATAGACTCCCGCATCGCCCTGCAGCGCCAGGTGCGGCTCCGCGTATTGGGGCTGGTCTTCGAAACGCCCATAACCGTTGGGCGTGTACCCGGGGACGGACCCCTGGTTTCCGTCAACGCGGCCCTGACCATCGCGGTGGTAGGTATTTACTACCTTGGCGCCGTGGGGGTAATTCACGGGGATTTGGTGGTGATTTACACCCAGGCGGTACCGGGCAGCGTCGCCGTAGGAGAACAGGCGGCCCTGCAGTAGGCGGTCGGGGGAGAAGCTGATTCCAGGCACGATGTTCGACGGTGCAAAAGCTACCTGCTCCACATCGGCGAAGTAGTTCTCCGGGTTGCGGTTGAGCTCGAGCTCACCAACCTCAATGAGCGGGTAGTCCTTCTTCGACCAGACCTTCGTGATGTCAAAGGGATGGAAGCGGAGATCGGA
>JAJYRW010000059.1 GCA_021793895.1 Actinomycetes bacterium | reverse complement strand
GGTATTACCCTCAGCTGTGCCGTCGGCATATAAGGAATCGATGTCCATCAGGTCATCTGGGATTACGCCGCATCCAGGCTCATAATCGTTGTAGGTGCGGCCATCGTCACCAACAAATTTCGCAGTCAGGTCCATGCCGGCGTGGCCGGTGTCTTCACCCTCATACGTAGCGGTGATGGGCAGAATCCAAAATTCCATGCCCGCTTCCGGCTCTTCATTGAACTGATTTTCGGCAAGCACCTCATCGGTGGCCTCATAGGGAGAGCCAAGAGTGATAGTCCAGTCGTCATTTTGAACTTCGTCACCAATTGCGAGCGGATTGTCACGTGTGCCAGGAGCATCGGTTGCGTCGTCAGCCTCACCCTCGGCGGCATCGTTTACTTCGTCGCCTACATCAGCGTCGCTTTGCTCTGTGGCTGCCTCGCTGTCGCTGTCGGACGTGCTTGCCTCTAGTTCGCCGCCATCGATGTCGCTAAACGCATCATCAACGGCATCAGTAACAACGGTAAGAAAAACGACGAAGCCGATAATCGTGCCAACAATCGAAAGGATTAGGGCAGTAATTGAGGTGCCCTTCTTTTGTCCAGATCGCGTTAGTCCAACGATCGCCAAAATGAAGGCAATTGGTAGCAGAACCCATCCGACAACGAGTGCGCCAGGAATGCAGGCGAAAATAAAACCGATGATCGCGATGATCATCGCGATCCGTCCAATGGTGTTCTTTTGTGGTGGCGCTTGCGGTGGTTGGTACTGCTGAAATTCGGATTGGGTAGGGACTTGGGGGTTAGGTGTGTTTTGTGTCATGGCTGTAATACTTTCAGCGACCACTGACACAAAGTGTCTTTTTGTTGATATTGCGCGAAAATATGGGCGTAAGCCGAGGCTGTGGGCTGGCCTTACGGGGGGCGAACGGTCTTGACCCGCGCTGTAGAAAAATGCGCGGTGATGTGGCGTTTACATGCCACATCACCGCGCAAAAGGTTGATTCTTAATTGTTCAAGGTCGCCAACTCTGACGCGGGATCGGCACCTTCAGCGATGTTCTGCAGAATTATGCCCAAGTCGTTTTCTAGACTGTCGTTCCCGGGAGCTAGCGGTTTACGGGCGTGCTCGCTTGCCTGCAACGCATCCTCTACGAGTTCAATACTGTCCGCCGCAAGATCAGATTCTTCCGAGCCAACCTGGACTGAAATGTCGGTCGCAGCAGGGAAACCCTGCAGGGTGTCGACCCACATCTGTTGTCCGTTTCCAACCGCCATGAATTCTATAAAGGTTGCTGCTGCTTCGATCTTGTCGTCGTCAATTTCATCGCTCATCGCGATTGCAAAATCGACTCCGGAAGTAGCGCCGCGGTCTTGTTCACCAATGGTGGGAAACAGAGCCATTCCCAATTCGTCGCCTTCCACCTCAGTGCCAGGAACCTCCGGGCTGGTGGTTAGAGCTGCACCAACGTGCCACGATCCGGTTGGTAGCGCGATTGATTTCCCGGCGAGGAAATAATCGTCGCGTGCCGAGGGATACGTATCGGGGCGTGTTGCGCCGTCCTGGAAAACACCGTCGTTAAAGAGGTCTTGCCATTTCTCACCAGCGGCTACGAGGGCATCAGAATCCCAGGGGACCTCGCCCTCGGCGGCGCGGTAGAGCTCATCGCCATCACCGTATTGGGTCGCGAGCCAGACAAAGAAGTCAGCGTTGTGCCAAGCATCTGCTGCGCCCATGGCAAACGGTGAATAACCCGCATCCCGGGCAGCTTGACTCACATCAACAAGAGAATCGTAATCGGTGGGTAGTTCGAGAGACAGTTCTTCGAAGATCGTCAGGTTATAGACGTAGAATTCCATTCCAGCCAGTAGCAGCGGTACCGCCGCCACTGTGCCGTCACTCGTGGTTGTCTGGTCTAGGGCTTCCGAATTCACCCCTCCAATCCAGTCTTCGGCATAGTCTGCCGTATCGAGCGCGAATTCGGCGTAGTCGTCGAAGGATGAGCCGACTTGGATTCCGAATAAATCAGGAGTTTCGCCTGCAAGAATGTCATTATCCAGATTAGTGAGGTAGGCCTCATAATCTTCATTGCGGTCGAACTCGATGTTTATATTTGGATGTTCCTCTTCAAATTCGGCAATGAGATCTTGCCATTGATCTTGCGTTGGAAGCCAGGACGCAAAAGTTAGTGTTACTTCATCTCCCGAGTCAGAAGTGCCATCGGAATCTGATGAACCGCATCCAGCTAGGGCGAGTGTTCCCGCAGTGGCCAGCGCGATACTGCTCGTCACCTTTCGGGATAGACGATTTTTTCTCATGATTGCTCCTTTGCATTTGTAACGGATTGCGAAATATCGGTTTCTTCATAACGCGCGAGACGCGCCTTAGTAAGAATGATTTGCTGGAGGAGTTCTTTAGCCGGCGGTGCCGGGAACCGGTGCCTCCACATTCCTAAATCCACGTTAAATTCATCTGGAAGTTGCGCAGTATAGACCGCCGCGGTGGCGCCAGAGCGCGGTAGCGAGAAAGTGTCGGCAACCTGATTATCTCGCTGGTGTTCAATACGGACTTCAGAATGAGTAATTGTTAGTTGCAAATAGTTTGCGCCTCCATCATCCCAAGGACGAATTACGACTTGGCTGGTCGGAGAAAGTAGTTCGAAAGTGTGGATTGTCTCGGTGTCAACCGAACGGCTAGCGGTTAAGCGCAAATCACCTGTGCCGTGGTCAGACACCCCGGATGAGGAAATGAGCGTGGGTTGGTTGACCGTAAAAGGCGAACCGGCTGAACCAAGATCCCTGCCATCTAACGTGACGTGGTCTGTCAATGAAAAAGCACAAAATTGTGCGTGGGTATGTACTGAAACAAGTCCTGTTCGCCCCGAACAAGACGAAAGTAGAGATTCGACACGAGTGTGGTCGCCGAATGTCACAACTACGCGCTGATATTGCCGTTCGACCGCAAGACGGTGCCAAGCTGCACAATCGAAGTTCGCGATGGGCGCTGAAGCGAGTTCTTTTCCGATTCCGTTGATCCACTCGCGTATTACTATAGTGGAACTGGCTGCGTCAACTAGAGCTTCCGCATAATTAGCAGTATCTACCCAAGAAATAATGAAACCCGCTCGCGCTCCTAAATCGCTGCGCTGCATGGCCAGCCAGACTTCAGCAACGTATCCACTCGAAGAATGATCATTTAAAACTTGGGCTAATTCATTGCCGGTTTCAAGTCCATTAGGGCCGGTGGAAATTTCTGCTTCGGAGACGCGATGCCACCCGTCGGGCAACTCCTTTCCGTCGAATTGAGTGAAGACAGTGGGACGGCGGGGAGCGAGTTGCGTGTCGAAGGTAGGCGCTTCAGTGGCTAGTTCATTTCCGAAATAGCGCAACGCATCCATTCGCATCACGCGCTCTTCCACGCCGGGAGTGATTGGTTCGTGCGCGCTTCGCCCGTGATAGACAATCCAATCGTCTACAAGGTTCGGCGCGCGTACGATCGAGTTGTGTCCTGTGCCTTCGACGTGCTCATTGCGCCGTATCAAAGGCTGCCATGTGTGGTCGTTTGGAAATTTTTCCCAGGAAAGTTCGTGTGGACGACCTCCATCCAAAGGTGCGCGTGAATATCCGATGAAGTAATTTTCGCGCTCGTATGCGTTACCGGAGTAGGTCATATAGGCATAGCCGTGGCGCGTGAAATAAGTTGCTCCTTCAATCGTGTACCAATCACGCCCATCGCCGAACCTATTTGTTTCAAAAATTTCTTCATCCAGCGTTGGAACGACTGTCGGTTTTGGTTCGCCCGCCAGAGAATCCAGGGCGAGTAGTTCGTCGCCGACTATTGAAGTGCCAGTGAAGGTTTCATCTAATCCCGTGACGTCATTTACCGAGTAGAACATCGTCCAACCCCCGTGCCCATCGGGCACGACATCTGCGTCAATCGAAAAAGTTGTGAAGAACTGATGAACTGTCTCGAATGGTCCTTCGGGGACGTTACTGACCGCTAGTTGCAGTACTTCTTCATGAGGATCCTGTGAACCTGTAGGTCGATTGGAGACATACATATAAAAGGTTCCGTTGTGGTAGTAAACGCATGGCGCCCAATAATGTGCACGCTCAGGAAGGCGCATGGCTGCCTCAAGGCGACGCCAGGTAATCATGTCCTCAGAAACGCTTACATTTACCTGTTCCTCACCACTTGAATAGCAGTAATACCGGCCTCGGTAGCGCATCACGAAGGGATCAGGATCGGTCCTTTTCTCCCCATCGTCGTACTGAAGTGGATTCGTAAAAGTAATTGGTTTACGCATTGCTTAGTTCTTCACTGCTCCGGCCGTAACTCCTGCTTGTAGGTATCGTTGTGAAATCAGGTAGACGATGATTGATGGAATCGTCATGAGAATTAATCCCGAATAGAGTTGCGAAATCTGCTCCTGGCTCATGCGATCAAACTGAAGTAGCGATATCGCTTGAGTTACCGGGAATTTGTCGCTGTCGCTTAGCAATAAAACTGGTAATAAATACTCATTCCAGCTGTATACAAAAGACAGAGTTCCTACTGTTGCTAACGTTGGTTTCGTAAGAGGTATCAGTACTCGCCACCAGGTAGTGAAGCTGTTGCACCCATCGAGGCGCGCTGCCTCAATTAGGTCATCGGGAATGCCATCAAAGTGATTGCGCATCATCAACAGCATCATGAGTACGTTGAAGGCAATCATCGGAATAATGACGCCTAAATACGTGTTGCGCAGGTCCATTGAGTTGATTGTGAAAAACAGCGGCGTAACTACCGCGGCCACAGGGACCGCTAAGCAGGCGAGTAATAACCGGTAAAGAACTTCCCGCCCACGGAATTCCATTTTGGAAAACGCGTAGCCGCCCAGCGCTGAGATCACCATTATCACCAGCGCAGAGACTCCTGCCATGAGGAAGCTGTTGCCAATGGCTTTCCAGTAATCAAACGTTTCATGGTTCAGTACAACGGAGTAGTTGTTCCAACCTCCGGCAGAGACTGATTTCCAGATTGCTACGCCAATTGGATACAGCCATAAAATTGCTAGGAACGTCAGCGTTCCGTACATGACGATACGAGCGAGGATTCGCGCCTTCATTTACTTTTTCCTCCCCGTCGAAAGTCGGATTTGGATAATGGCAAGAACAAAAGCTAGAACGAGGATCACCATGCCGATGGCGGATGCGTACCCGGCTTCGCGATTTGCTCGGCTCTGATACAAGAGCGTCGTTAAAAGATGGCTTGATACCCCCGGGCCACCACCGGTCGTAAGCCACACGATGTCGAAGGTTTTCAGTGATCCAACGATTCCTAAAATCACGAGCACTGAAGTTGTGCCACGGAGTGAGGGGATCGTAATCGACCACAGTCTGCGCCACCAGCCGGCTCCGTCCAAGGTGGCGGCCTCATATATTTCTTCGGGGATGGACATGAGCGACGCGAAATAGATCATCATCGAGAAGCCCATCCATTGGAAAATGTTTATAACGATGATCGACCAGATGCCTAGATCAGTGCCGAACCATTGAATTACATCGCCGTCCCCTAGAAGACCTATTGCGCGCAGAGTTTCATTCAGCGTGCCGTAATTAGCCTCGAGCATGTACTTGAAAACGGTGGCGATGATCGCTGGGGCCATCGCGATAGGAAGAAAGAAGATTGCTTTGTATATGGAACTTCCAGGAAGTCGTTCCTTCGCGATCACGGCAACGAGCAGGCCAAGTCCAGCTTGAACTGCGACTGTTACAACCATGAAAAGCAGTGTGTTTGTTGTCGCGGTCCAAAATGCCCTATCGCTAAACAGCGTGGAGTAGTTTTCGAACCCGATGAAGTTCATCTTCTTCAGCCCGTTCCAATCCGTAAGACTGGCGAAGGCGTTAAATCCGATGCTCAGGTAGATGAGGGCACCGGCCAGCACAAGAATTGGAAGTATGTAGAGGTACGGGCTGTACTTCCCGCCGAGTTTCCGCATGTAAGGCTCCCCAACGAGGTTTGATTCAACGTTGAACTAGCATGTTGATTGTTACAGTGTCATAGTTCAACGTTGAATGCAAACGGTTGAAGCCAGGTGATAAGGCGGAAGGGCAGGTACGCATGCGCGTCACTTTGAGCGATGTGGCTCGTGCGGTAGGAGTGAGCGCGAAGACCGTCTCTAACGTTGTTAACGAGACCGGATGGGTCAGTGACCCGGTGCGACAAAAAGTCCTCGAAGCAATTGAACGCCTGGGATACCGGCCAAATATCGCTGCTCGCCAGTTGCGGAACGGCAGAACCGGGATGGTTGCATTTGGCATTCCAAACCTGCGTGAGCCGTACTTTGCTGAACTGTCTTCTGAGATAGTTGATCAGGCCAAAAAAAGCGGCGTAACAGTATTGGTTTCTCAAACTGGTGGATCTAGAAAGGACGAGGCCGATTTTATAGCTGGTGTCGGTTTTCCGAGCGTAGACGGGTTAATACTTAGCCCCCTAGCTCTTGAAAAAGAAGATCTCGAGAGCCGGGCGGCCAAGACACCCCTAGTTCTTGTCGGTGAGCATGGTGCTTCCATAAGCACCAAAACGTCTCGTCATGTTGGGATCGATAACGTTGCTGCAGCGCGTGAGGCCACGCAGTTTCTACTGCAACGAGGTCATAGTCGTATAGCTGCTGTCGGGGTGCAGAAAGAAGGTTCTACGGAGACGTCGCGCTTGCGATATCGCGGTTACTTAGACGCGCTGGAGTCCGCTGGCATCGCATTCGATCGCAATTTGTTGGGGGTCGTATCGGATTTCAACCGGGCAGAGGGGTCGCGAGCGATCGAAGGAATCATTGCGAGTGGAAGCCAATTTGATGCCGTTTTCTGTTTTAACGACACCATGGCATTCGGTGCGCTATATTCACTGGCGCTCCATGGATATCGCGTTCCAGAAGATGTTGAAGTCATGGGGTTTGACGACATTGATGAGGGGCGTTATTCAATTCCACCCTTTTCTACGGTGAATGCCAGAACCGATCTGACCGCCAATATTGCGCTCGAGATGTTAACGAAAAAGACGACTGGCGACGGGCAGCACATTGACGTTCCATTCGAGATTATCGAACGCTAGCGCCCATCACCGGACGCATGACCGGACGCATGACGATTCACGAATCCAGAAAATTGGCACGGCCGCTTATAGAACGGTGATCCCCAAATGCTGGGCGAAGGTTTCGGTTAGTTCTACGGCTTGCGGCATCGTTAAGGTTGTCCCGCTCAGATAGTTGAGACCCGTTATGTGGTGCAGTTGTGCTCCGCGCAAGTCCACATCGGAAAGTGTGGCTCGATCAACGCGAAGTGACCGAATCTCGCAGTTGTCGAATCGCAAGCGCTCAAGGTGAGCCTGGCTTAGATCAAGCTCATCAATAACGCAGTCAATGAATTCCACATCCCGCATGCGCGCCGCGCGCAGATTGAGCCATCCAATCTTGCAGTCCACAAAGCGAACAGCTCGAAGGTTGGCATCAAAGACCTCGGTTGCTCCCAGACGTGAGTGGGAGATCTCAACCTCACGCCAGCTAGAACGGGGTGCCGCGAACTCCGGAGCGGTTAACCGCTCAACCCGACAGCTGACAAAGCGAGCGCTACTGAAATCGGTTGCGGCGGCGTCCACAATTGACAATTGACAGTCCAGAAATTGCGCACCAGAAAGGTCAGCCTCGGCAATGCTTGCATCGGCTATGCCCACGGCCTCGTAGGTGCCGTTGGAGGCAAGTTCGGCCGGATCAAGAGGCGTCAGATCCGGTAAATTTGATAGCGGAATGCGCGGGGGATTTGGCGCCATAGTCATCAATATTCCTTAACGTACGTGGAATGACGGTAAGCGGCGCGGAACCCAAGATTTTCATAGACGCTGACTGCGCCGGTCGGGCTGTTGGTATCCACGTTTAATTCTGCCCGTTCCAAACCTGCGGAACGGAAAGCCTGCATGGAGTGAGCTAGTAGCGCCGTGGCTATTCCCTTCCCGCGCCAACTGCTACGCACCCCCATGAGGTGAATATAGGCAAAAGAGCCACCGCGTGCTTCCCACTTTTCCGGGCTAACGCGCGAAATCACCAGTCCGGTTACCTCCGGGGCCCCGGCCGGATTTTCTGCGACCGCGACAAAGGATAGGTCGGGGCGGTAATCTGCGCGCTGCTCTC
>JAJYRW010000058.1 GCA_021793895.1 Actinomycetes bacterium | reverse complement strand
CCTAATGGGCGGCCCAGCTTCACGGCGTGTCGGGCAGTACTGAGTGCGCCCGAGCGCAACGCAGCCTCCACCACCACGGTCCCACGCGCCAGCGCCGCAATTAAGCGATTGCGAGTAAGGAATCGGGCCCGAGTGGGCGCCGAGCCGGGAGGATGCTCACTGACAATGAGTCCCGAATTAGCCACTTTCTCTAACACGTGCGCATTGCCGCGCGGATATAGGCGGTCTGCTCCGCCCGCCAGTATTGAAACTGTCAAACCATCAACTGCGAGCGCGGCGCGGTGGGCGGTGATGTCGATTCCATAAGCGCCGCCGGAGACGATTGTAAATTCACGCTCGCACAGACCGGTTACGAATTGTGCCGTTACTTCCTCGCCGTATGCCGTGGAGGCCCGTGCGCCCACAACCGCGACCGAGCGTTCCAAACCGGCGGCGAGATTTATGTCGCCTCGAATCCACAGGCAAGCTGGGCACGCGTGCCCAAGATCGTTTAGTGCCAGTGGCCAAGCGCTGTCCTGTGGGGTCAATACGGAGCCGTCAAAGGCCGCCAGCGCGCGCATTTCGCGATCGGGGTTCACATCTGCCAGCCGCGGCTGCCAACGGCTGAGGCTTTTTAGGACGCGATTGCGTGTGGGCCGATCCAAATTACGCAGCTCGGCAGGTAAATCGGCGCCGCCCGGGGCCAAGTGAGTGACCGATTTCAGCCAGTCAAGTGCCCCCACTGCGCCCAGCGCGTCTAAAACAGCACCAAGTAACGGGTCGGCAGGCTCCGTTACCCGCGCCCAAATAATGCGGGCCAACCGATCAGCCTGGGCACTACTGCCGGCGGTTTGTTCTAAAGATCTTTCGGTCAGCATTACAAAAATCCCCCTCCGGCGCGTCCCCGAGTGCGTAACGCGAGCGCTAACCCAACGTCCGTATCATCTGGATGGTCTCGCTCTTCGAGATCGGCCAGGGTCCAAGCCACCCGCAAAACTCGATCCACGCCGCGTAAACTCAGTTTTCCGGTATCGAGGTACCCCATTAATTCGCGTACCTGCTTTTGATCTATTCGGCGTCGAAGCTCATCACCGGGTATTTCGCTATTTAATTGCCATGGGGTTTGTTTCCAGCGTCTTTGTTGGCGTTTGCGTGCTATTTGCACGCGCTGCGCGACCGTTTCCGAGTCTGCTTGCTCACCCGAGTTCAGTACCATCCGAGCGCGTGTGAGCGGATTTACTTCTAACTGTAAATCCACTCGATCCAGCAGCGGACCCGAAAGGCGCGCGGCATAGCGTCGCCGGGCCATTGGCAGACACTCGCAGTTTGCGCCCTTGCCCACCGCCCTACCGCAGGGGCAGGGATTCGCCGCTAAAACCAATTGAAACTTCGCCGGAAACGTCGCGACGTTAGCAGCGCGATGGATAATAATTTGCCCCTGTTCCAAAGGCTGGCGCAACGTATCTAAAACGCGTGGGGAAAATTCGGGCGCCTCATCCAAAAAGAGCACACCCCGATGCGCGCGCGAAACTGCTCCGGGTCGCAGCAACCGCGAACCGCTGCCCACCATCGCGCCGGGGGTAGCAGTGTGATGGGGATCTTCGAAAGGCGGGCGCGTGATTAGCCCGGCAGTTGGATTAAAAGTGCCAGCCACGGAATGAACCGATGTGACCTCTACCGCTTCTTGATCCGTTAATTTCGGCAAAATGGTAGGCAACCGCCGCGCCAGCATGGTTTTCCCGGCTCCCGGTGGTCCCACTAAGAAAAGGTGATGGCCCCCGGCCGCAGCCACTTCAATTGCCCGCACCGCTTCGGGCTGGCCGATCACGTCTTTTAAATTCGGTTCTGCTCCTTCCCGGTGGCTTTCTAATTCAGGAGCCGATTCTTCGGTTTCAAAGAGCGGAACTTCGATATTGGCACCGTAGAAGCTAGCAACCTGGGCCAGACTTTGAGCGCCAATCACCCGCGCGCCTGGGATCAGTCGAGCCTCCCGCAAATTTTCTTGCGGCACTACCACTTGATTAAAGCCGGCTGCAACCGCACCCGCCACAGCCGGCAATACGCCGCGGACCGGGCGCAGTTTGCCATCAAGCCCCAGTTCCCCCAGATGCACGGCGTCACGCGCGGCTGCGGGGTTGATCTGGTGATCGGCAGCTAAAACTGCCACGGCTATGGCTAGGTCAAAGAGCGCGCCAGCTTTTGGAAGCGATGCGGGAACGAGATTTACTGTGATGCGGCGCATGGGCCAAGACAATCCCGAACTGGTAACGGCTGCGCGTACGCGATCCTTTGCCTCTCCCAATGCCGCATCTGGCAGTCCGACGATCGTAAAGGCGGGTATCGCCGAGGCGAGGTGGGCCTCGACCTCGATGGCCGCGCCATTTACTCCCTGCAGTGTCACACACCTTGTGGTTCCCAGGCTCATCACACGACCGCCTTTAGATGCTCAACCTGGGCCGCACCCCTGTCTGCACACCGGATGGAAATAACGTCAAAACGCACATCGGGATAGAAGTGTTTTTGCTCTCGGAGCCACTGCACGGCTAGCTGTTTTAAGCGGCGAAGTTTTCGGCTGTTAACTGCAGATGCTGGGTGCCCGAATTTGGTTCCGCGCCGGGTTTTCACCTCTACGATGACCGCTATTTTCCCTTTGCGCGCAATTATGTCCACTTCGCCAGCATCGCCGCGCCAATTCGTTTCTAAAATTTCATAGCCGTGGCGAAGTAGATAACGAGCCGCTACTCGTTCCCCGTATTTGCCAACCGCCTGATTTGCGTGCATGTCGCACCACCTCCGCCCTCCACAGTGGCGGTTGCGGCGCGCAGTGGCGTTAAACCAGAAGAATTCGGGGTATTCCTCCAGCGGCTAGATCGCTGTGCATAACTTTGGAAAACGCCGAATTGCCTGGCGGGCTCGCCTGAGCTGCCGGGCCAGATATTGGCGGCTCGCCGCTTATCCGGCTCTCCTCTGCCGGGGCCTTGTCCGGCACTCCCCCTATCGGAGCCCCTAGTTCGGCACTTCCATATCGGCTTTAGCAAGCTCTTCGACGTTGACGTCTTTGAACGTGACCACGCGCACGGTCTTCACGAAGCGCGCGGAACGGTAAACATCCCAAACCCAGGCGTCTTCTAAAAGGAGTTCGAAGAAGACTTCGCCGCCGGCAGAGCGCACCTGCAAATCGACCTGGTTTGCGAGGTAAAAACGTCGTTCGGTTTCAACTACGTACGCGAATAACCCGACCACATCGCGATATTCGCGATAGAGCGCGAGTTCCATGTTCGTTTCGTAATTTTCCAAGTCATCAGCACTCACTTAGCCATCATGACCCATCTGTGTTAAAGGTGCGCGCTCGACGCACCGCATTGCACGCTTTTTGGGCCGCACTGCAGATCCCAAGAGCGCCGATGATGATCACAGGCTCCCAGTTCGCGCAGCGCTGTTAAATGCGTTGCCGCGCCATAGCCTTTATTGCCGTCCCAGCCGTAGGGCGCGTGCGCTGGATGGCGCGCAAGTTGGACCATGATGGCGTCGCGTTCGACCTTCGCCAAAACGCTTGCTGCCGCAATCGAGGCACAGCTCATATCGCCGCCGATGACGGTGTGCACACGGGGAGTATTTGGTAATACTGCTTGGCGCTTTATTGCCAGCACATCGCGCGGCTCGTCTTCCCGGCACAGTTCAGTAAATAAATCCTGCGGCGGTGAGAGCCAGTCATGATGCCCATCCAGCAAGATCGCATCGGGAGTTGTGCCACTGCTTTCTAGCGCGCGCAAGCCGGCCAGGGCCAATGCGCTGGTGATGCCCAGCGCGTCAATTTCTAAGTTGCTTGCGTGCCCCACGCCGCGGGCCACACCCCACATCCGCAAGGGCACAGATAATTCCTCGCGCCGCAGGGCGGTTAGCAGTTTGGAATCTCGTAATCCGATGGGAGCCGTGCGGGTATCTAACCCCACTATGACCACGCCAACTGTTACCGGACCAGCCAGCGCCCCGCGCCCGACCTCATCCATTCCCGCGATTAGGGCAGCCCTGCCCGTCACGGCAGGAATTTCGCGCAAAAGTTGACGTTCGCGACGCAGACTGGGTGGGGTGCTCATGAGCAATCACACGGACGAATCGAATAAGTCACTGCGGTTCAACGGCGGAAAACACCTCGGAGGGTTGTTTCAAAATACCCATTCGGTCCAGCGGCCAAACGCGCACAAACGCTATTCCAACAACGCGGTCTTCAGATACGGCTCCCCCACCCGGATCCCCCTGATGCATGCGTGAATCGCCTGAATGTGATCGGTTGTCGCCCATAACCCAAAGGTAGCCATCGGGAACGGTTGTCTCGAACTCGATTGTGTGCGGGATGCTGCCGGGGGCGAGGTAAGTCTCATCCAGCGCGGTGCCGTTTACGGTCAGTCGTCCCTCTTCATCGCAGCAGGCGACATTATCGCCCCCAACACCAACGACTCGTTTTATTAGATGCTCCCCATCGTCTTGGGGTAGCACACCGATAAAGGTCAAAATGGAGTTGAGAAATCCGCCGGACTGGTCTGATGCGCTGTGGCTTCCCAGCCAGTTACTCGGATCTGTGAAAACCACAATATCGCCGCGGTTTACTTTGCTGGCCCCGATCTTGTTGACGATCACCCGATCGCCGCGCAGCAGGGTCTGCTCCATAGATTCACTGGGAATATAGAACGCTTGGAGCAGGAAAGTTTTAACTAGGAACGAGATAACGAGGGCAAGGCCGACTACAATTCCTACTTCTCGAAGCCAGCCTATGAACCCACGTGCAGCGCTGCCGCGCGGTGTGGATGTCGCGTTTTCGCGATCTGGCCCTGCAGCATGTCTCACTTAGGCCTTCATCCCACCGGACCTACTTAGCCGGGGAAGTCTCGCGCTTCTCGCGAATGCGGGTGGCCTTACCGCGCAGGTGGCGCAGGTAGTAGAGCTTGGCCCGCCGCACATCGCCACGGGTGACGATCTCGATCTGCTCAATGGTGGGCGTGTGCACTGGGAAGGTGCGCTCAACACCAACACCGAAAGCGACCTTGCGCACGGTAAAGGACTCACGCACACCCGAACCCTTACGGGCCAAAACGACACCCTGGAAAATCTGAATACGCGTGCGCTCACCCTCTGTAACCTTCACGTGCACCTTTACGGTGTCACCGGCACGGAATTCGGGAATGTCATCCCGCAGGGAAGCTGCGTCGATAGGATCGAGCTTGTGCATGATTACTCCTCGTTCTGCCACAGGTCAGAGACGCGTTCGGGGGCTTAAACAACAAACCCTAAGTATTTTATCAACCGGCGTACTGAACTTATGCAAGTTCAATTGGTGAACACTCCCCCATGGCAGAGGTTCAACACACACCGCCGCACTATATTGCCACAACAGCCCACCCCGTGGGTAATCGGGTTGGTCGCGGCAGGTCATAGCGAAGTTTTACTTATCATCCTCGGCAGCTGATTCCTGGCGCAATTGGGCTAAAAGCTCCAGCTGCTGGGCACTTAAATGCGCAATATTAAGCTTATGCAGCAAATCGGGCCGAATCTGCGCAGTCCTGCGCAGTGCTTGTTCTTTACGCCACTGATCTACCAGCGCGTGATTGCCCGAGACCAATACTTCTGGCACTTCCAAACCGCGCCATACCGAGGGCTTGGTATACATCGGCGCTTCCAGAGTTCCGGCGCGATTATGGGATTCTTCCACTGCCGACTGCGGGTTGCCCAAGACGCCCGGTAGCAAGCGCACAACTGCCTCAATTAGCACTAGTGCAGCGGATTCGCCCCCGTTGAGCACGTAGTCGCCAATTGAAAATTCCGTAACGCGATGGCTGTTTTGATAGTGCTGTGCCACGCGCGAGTCTATTCCTTCATAGCGGCCGCATGCCAAAACTAGGTGTGGATCTAAGGCGAGCTCTTCCGCCATGCGCTGGTCGAAAACGCGCCCTGCGGGCGTGGGGATTAACAGGTGGGCATTATCGCTGAGGGTTTCATCCAAAGCCCGCCCCCACACATCCGCCTTCATGACCATTCCTGCCCCACCCCCGTAGGGTGTGTCATCTACGGTGCGGTGGCGATCGGTGGTCCAATCGCGCAGATTATGGACGGCGACGCTCACCAATCCCCTATTCCGCGCCTTGCCAACAAGCGAGAGTTCAAGAGGCTGAAGATACTGGGGAAAAATGCTCACCACGTCGATCCGCATGGCGGGCGAAGCGGGGCTCGTCATGTTGTGCGTCCCCTTTTCGAATCTGGGCCCACTTCCCCACGCTCCCGTAGTAAATCGCTGCCGGCACCATCCCCGCCTTCATCCGGGTCGGGTAAGTCGGCCAGGAGGCCCGCGGGTGGGTCAATGCGCACCAGCCCACCGGCAACATCGATGTGCGGTATGAGTTGCCGCACCATCGGTATCAGTGTTTGAGCTCCAGAGGGCTCCCGTATTACGAGGGCATCTTGGACCGGCAGGTGCTCGATCCCAATTACTTCCCCGACCTTTTGGCCGGTAAGGAGTTCCACAGGCAGCCCCGCCAACTCGTGCGGGTACCAGGCATCCTCTTCATCGGAGGCCGGCGCGTCGATGCGCAGTTCCAGGCCGCGCAGTTCTTCGGCACCGGTTCGATCTGCGACCTCACGAAACGCCACGAGCCAGCGTCCGGAATGCTGCCACCCGCGACGCAGCGTTAATTGTCGCCCATCTGAAGTGTGAAACGTCGCGCCGGCAATAAAACGCTGTTGTGGACTATCCGTGCGCAGCTCCAGTGCCACATCACCCTTTAAGCCGTGCGGGCGCGTTATGACAGCGACCACCACTTGCATGCATTCGCCCCTTGCAATTAAGCATCGGGGCCCGACCTGAAACAGGCCGAGCCCCAAATCATCCGTGCGCTAAGACCGCTAGTTTCGGTCGACGTCGACAACGTCCACGCGAACCGGTGCACCGTCATTTATTGCGGCTACCACCGTACGAAGCGCGCGAGCTGTTCGACCACCTCGACCAATAACCCGGCCCAGGTCCTCCGGGTTCACATGAACCTTCAACAGTTGGCCACGCCGCTGGCGCGCTGCCGCTACGGAGACATCGTCTGGATTATCAACAATGCCACGCACCAGATGCTCGAGGGCTTCAGCGAGCATGATCAGCTCTCCTGCTCGGCTGCGGCGGATTCGCCTTCGGCGTCCTCTTCGCTCGCGGCCTCAGCCTTTTCAGCCTCAGCCTTTTCAGCGGCTTCCGCTTTTGCGGCTTCTTCCTCGGCGGCCTTCTTGGCCTTTTCGGCCTCTTCGCGGCTGGCAGAGGCTGCCTTATCGGCGGCTGCAATTGCCTCCTGCGGGTCTGCCTTATCAGCCGGGGCCTGCAAAGTCCCTTCGGCGCCGGGCAGCCCCTTGAACTTTTGCCAGTCGCCCGTAACCTTCAGCAGCGCCAGAACCTGCTCCGAGGGCTGAGCGCCCACTCCGAGCCAGTACTGGACTCGCTCAGATTCAAATTCAATGAGGGATGGTTGGAGGTTCGGGTTGTACTTCCCAATTTCTTCAATGACGCGACCATCACGCTTGGTGCGTGAATCGGCGACGACAACGCGGTAAAACGGCGAACGGATCTTGCCCAGCCGCTTTAAACGAATTTTGACAGCCACTTGGGTGGTCTCTCCTGTTTCCTAAACGTATTCCTCTAATTTTCACCGGCTGTGGGGATCAGCCCGTGAACTGAGGCAGTGTGGACACGCTATGACAACGAAAGAGGGGCGCTGCCGAAGCTAGTACAGCGCGTAATTCTGCCAGAAGCGCCCATCTTTTGCGAGTTTGGCCTCCCCTTAGCAACTGACTAGTCATCCATGACCCCTCCCACGGTTCGCACCAGCAGGCCTGATCCGTTCGATAAATGGTGCTTAAACCTGCTTATTTCCCGCTAGAAACACGGCTTGGGGGCGTTCCAGGGCGGAAATATCAGCCAGCGGATCGGTGGCATAAGTCACAAAGTCAGCCCGTTCATTTTCCGCTAAGCCCGGGGCTTTTAGAAACTGGCGCCCGCGCCACGTTGCTGCGCCGATCACATCCGGAATCGGCACGCCAGCGCGCACCATCTGGGCTGCTTCTTGCGCGATGTGCCCATGCGCGATTGTTCCTCCCGCATCGGTACCCACCGGCAAAAATACTCCCGCTTCGTGCAGCATCGCGATTGTTTCGTAGCGCTGGGCATGCAGCCGGCGCATGCGCGCGGCAAAGGCAGGGAATTTCGCATCTGCCTGCTCCGCGATATCTAAAAATGTGCCGACCTGTAACAGGGTGGGCGTAACGGGGATGCCGCGCTGCGCTATTTCTTG
>JAJYRW010000057.1 GCA_021793895.1 Actinomycetes bacterium | reverse complement strand
TATCGGAAGAGGGCCTCTTCCGATATCTCCACTGGCGCGGGCAGCCCCTGCCACCTGGCAATTACCCCGGCCGGGGACCGGCCGATCGCCAAGACGGCCCGCACGCGCACAGCGCGGCAGTTGCGCCCGGGGGCAGCCACGTGCTCGTAGCTGATCTGGGAACCGATGAACTGCGCCGCTTTGAAATAGCTGCCACTGGTGAACTGCGGCCGGCCGGGATTGCCGGCAAACTCCCCGGGGGTGCGGGGCCGCGGCATATGGCGGTTTCCGAAGCGGGATTCATTTATGTCACGGGCGAATTAGACAATGCCGTCCATATTTTCCGGTGGGAAGCTAACGCAACTGCCACCCACTTGGCTGCCGTGCCGGCCGGTGATCCCCAGACCGTGGGCGCAGCGGGGGATTCCTTCCCATCACATCTGGAACTCTCCGAGGACGGGACGCGCCTGTGGGTAGCCAACCGGATCGCCAACATTATTGCGACGTTTGCTGTTGAAGATGGCGGAGCAACCCTGCGCCACCTGGCCGATACGCCGGTGGGTGGGGAAAATCCGCGCCATTTTGCCCGCATGGGAACAGTGCTGGTGGTGGGCCAGCAAGACACCGACGCGCTTGTGATCATGGCCCTGAACGAAAACGGCATCGCGCAGGAGCCGACCGCCCAGACATCTCTCGGGTCGCCCGCGTGCATTGTCCCGGTAACCTTAATCGAGTGATTGCTTTATGACCGAAAGAGCCCTGCGGGTGGCAATGCTGTCCGTGCACACCTCGCCCCTGGATCAACCCGGCACGGGGGATGCGGGCGGCATGAACGTTTACGTGGTCGAACTTTCTCGAGCGCTCGCCCGCCGCGGCGTGGCCGTTGAGGTCTTTACCCGCGCGACGTCCTCGCTGCTTCCGCCGGCCGTGCACCTGACCGATGGGGTGACGGTTCGCCATATTGAGGCCGGTCCCTTCGATGGGCTCGATAAGAACGATCTGCCGGGGCAGTTATGCGCCTTCACGGCCGGCCTGATGCACACGGAAGCGCGGCAGCGACCGGGCTGGTATGACGTCATCCACTCCCACTACTGGCTATCTGGGCAAGTCGGCTGGCTGGCCTCGGACCGCTGGAACGTTCCGCTCGTGCACTCGATGCACACGCTGGCCAAGGTGAAGAATCTCGCGCTTGCGCCGGGGGATGCGCCCGAGCCACCCGGCCGCGTAATTGGCGAGGAGCAAGTGGTGGCGGCTGCCGATCGGCTCGTGGCAAATACCGACGCCGAAGCCCGGGAGCTGGTCGAGTTGTACGAGGCCGATCCACAGCGGGTTTCAGTTGTTTCCCCGGGGGTGGACGTGGACCTGTTTAACCCCGGCGGCCCCGACGCTCGGACGCGGGCGCGCGAGGAACTGGGCCTTCCCATCGATCGCGATGTCATCGTCTTTGCCGGGCGAATTCAGCCCCTGAAAGCCCCTGATGTGCTGGTGCAGGCACTGGGAGCTCTGGCGCAGCGCGACCCGGCGCGGCCCCTGCCCCTGCTGGTGATTATTGGTGGCCCCAGCGGCGATGACCTGGCGCTGGCCAAACTCAAAGACCTCGCAGCGCAGGCCGGTGTTAGCGAGCATATTCGCTGGCAACCGCCGGTTCCGCGGCTATCGCTGCCCCAGTGGTTTCGCGCCGCTGACGTGGTCGCGGTGCCATCGCGCAGTGAATCCTTTGGTCTGGTGGCCGCCGAAGCGCAGGCCGTGGGCACTCCGGTTCTCGCTGCGGACGTGGGCGGATTGCAAACTATTATTAAGGACGGCGACTCTGGCCTCCTCGTTCCCACGCACGACCCGCTGGACTGGGCGGAGGAAATTCGGATGCTCCTGGGTGATCGCGCCCTTTACGATCGGCTGGCGCGTGGGGCGTGGGAGCGAGCCGGCGAATTATCGTGGGATAGCGCGGCGGAAGAGATGATCACGGTCTATCGCAACGCCTGGGCGGATCTGCGACAAAAGCGCCGGCGCGTAGCTAGGCGAAATGGCGATGAATTCGCAGTTTCTGGGGTACCCGAGTGGTCTCCCACCAACCTCAATGCGACAGGATGAATACATGACTTACACCTTGGTTTTGCTCCGCCATGGCGAGAGCGAATGGAACGCAAAAAACCTGTTCACCGGCTGGGTGGACGTCCACCTTTCGGAAAAGGGAATTGAAGAAGCCAAGCGTGGGGGCAACCTCATGGCTGAGGCCGGCATTCACCCCGACATCGTCCACACTTCGCTGCTGCGCCGCGCAATTACAACTGCAAACTTGGCCCTCGATGCGGCTGATATGCACTGGATCCCGGTCAAGCGCCACTGGCGGTTAAACGAGCGCCACTACGGTGCGCTGCAGGGCAAAGACAAGAAGCAGACGCTCGACCAGTACGGCGAAGAGCAGTTCATGCTGTGGCGCCGCTCCTATGATGTCCCCCCGCCGCCGATCGAGCTGGGCAGCGAGTTCTCTCAAGATACGGAACGGCGCTATGCGGACCTGGGCGATGACATGCCGCGCACTGAATGCTTGAAAGACGTGCTCGAGCGCGCGCTGCCCTACTGGGAGTCGGAGATTATTCCGGACTTGAAGGCGAATAAGACCGTTTTGGTTGCCGCGCACGGCAACTCGTTGCGCGCACTGATTAAGCACCTCGATGGCATCGACGATAAGACCATCGCGGGATTGAACGTGCCCACGGGTATTCCGCTGGTTTACGAGTTGGATGAGAACTTCAAGCCCGTTACCGCCGGTGGCAAATACCTCGATCCCGAAGCCGCAGCTGAAGCAATCAAGGCCGTCGCCTCCCAGGGGCGCTGACGCTGCCGATTCCCGCGGGCGCTTAGCTGGGGATTCCCGCGGGCGCTGACGCTGGAGAGCCACAACCGGGGCAGAACTTCTTGGTTCTGCCCCGGTTTTGCGTCTGAGGTGGATTTGGCGGAAGCCGGAAGGTACTCAATATGATCGGCGGAATGGTTGGCGGACTATAGATTGGCGGGCTTCTGACGGAAGCTCGGGTGTACTGATAAGAATCGGGCGATTTTTTGCCTCATCAGTCACATTCGCATCTCTAGCACCAAATTCGAGGAGCCTTCCGTCAGAAGCCCGCCAAATTCTTTTTCTGCCTATGCGGACTTTGTGGCGCGGACTAGTGACTGAAGCGGGATAAGAAACTGCTCGCACAATTTTTGGGCGCACTTTCGTGGAATCCAATGTGGTTTGGGCGCACCATTGCTTCCGAATCAAGGAGCGTTCACCACGCCGGGAGTTTAAGTGGGAACTTCATAGCGTCTACACCACAAAGAACTCCAGTCAACTCACATATAGAACCTGCAGCGCGCCGGCGGACTTATTCGGCCAGCGGCCCGGAGTAGTTCTCCAGCGCGTCAGCGTGTTCTTCGAGCACTTCGGCATAGCCCGGCAGCGTGCCATCAACTACGGGCACCGACTCGGTTTGGCTGCCAGCACCGGAAACGGAGAAGGCAACATCGACCATGGAGCCGGGGGCCCCTGGAACGCTGTCGACAATGACGGGTTCGCCCTCTTCCAAGAGAAAGGTAGTTTCGGCTGTGACTGTGTCGCTGAATACGTCGATTCCGTCGAGGCTAATGGCCACCGTGTGGTCCGTATTATCGCGGTTCGATACCGCTCCAAGCAGAATGCCGCTCTCGCCCTCGGCCTCGGTTACGATCATCAGATTTAGGGCACGGACGCGATCGATGACGATCATGGTCCCGTCGCCAGCTTCGTAGTCTTCGGCCGTCATGATCGGTGACACGACGCTGCAGCCTGCTAATCCCGCGGTCAAGGTTGCGCTCAAGGCTAAAACACTGAGCCGGGAGCGGCGACTTACTGCCACGATGTATCTCCTGCCATCGAAAGAAAACTTGTTCTGTTTGAAAGCCTACCGGGTATTGGCCACACCGCCCCAGTGGAGTGCGCATTGCCGTGACCAGCGTAAACGCAAAAGACATCCCGGGGCTCGACGACACCCTCGTGGTATCATAGGGGTTGGCGAGAGGGGTTTGTCCACATGACAGTTCAGACGTTCGAGGTCGGAGAGACCGTCGTCTATCCCCACCATGGGGCAGCATACATCGAAGAAATAAAGAACCGCACTATCCGCGGTGAGAAGAAAACCTATCTCAAATTACGTATCGCTCAAGGCGATTTAACCATTGAGGTCCCGGCCGAGAACGTTGACCTGGTCGGCGTGCGCGATGTCGTCGACAAGGAAGGCCTTGAAGAGGTCTTCGATGTTCTGCGCGCGGAATACACCGAAGAGCCCACTAACTGGTCTCGCCGGTATAAGGCCAATTTGGAAAAGCTCGCTTCCGGTGACGTAATTAAGGTTGCAGAAGTCGTGCGCGACCTGTCGCGTCGCGATGCAGATCGCGGCCTGTCGGCCGGCGAGAAGCGGATGCTAGTCAAGGCCCGGCAAATTCTGATATCGGAGCTCGCATTAGCGAAGAAGACCGATGAAGAAAAGGCCGAAGCATTCCTCGACGAAATCTTGACCTCCTAACTTCTTCGATAGTTAAGAGTTCCCACCAGTGAGCCACCGCGATATTCGCGCTGCCGCAATCGTTGTTGCCGCAGGCTCAGGTCAGCGCCTCGGCGCTAACCAACCCAAGGCCCTGGTTGAACTAGCAGGAACACCACTTATTGTGCGCGCGGTGCGCGGAATCATTGATTCTGGCACCGCGCGCACAATTGTTATCACCGCCCCGCAGGCGCATGTCGACGAATTCACGCGACTAATTAGCGCCGCCGTGGGCCCGAATCCCGCCTCCGACATTCTCGTGGTTGCTGGCGGAGCCAGCCGCCAAGATTCTGTGGCGGCCGGTTTGGCTGCGCTGCCGCCCGAGACGAGTCATGTCCTGGTGCACGACGCCGCCCGATGCTTAGCGCCGCCGTCCTTAATTAAACAGGTATTTGACGCACTGGAAAGCGGGTCTCAGGCAGTAATCCCCGCGCTACCGGTCAGCGACACCATCAAAGAGGTCACACAGCAGCGGGTGACCGCAACCCCTAATCGCGCCAATTTGCGGGCGGTGCAAACTCCCCAGGGATTCGAAATTGAGGTGCTGCGGCGGGCGCATGCGATGGGTTCTGCAGGAACTGATGAAGCCACCGGCGCGACCGACGATGCCGCTCTGGTCGAGGCTTTGAACGTGCCTGTCGATGTGGTTTTGGGCTCTGATGAGGCTTTAAAAATCACCACGCCCGCCGACCTAGAGCGGGCCGCGGCTTTTTTGACTGCGCAGCCCGCTCCGCAGCAAACCCAAGCGCCGTTTTCACCCGCGCTGCTGCCCCGAACGGGAATTGCGATCGATGTCCATCCCATCAACACCGGCAGTGATGCGCCGCTGTGTGTTGCCGGATTGAAATGGCCTGATAAACCGGGGCTATCTGGGCATTCTGATGGTGACGTGGTCGCCCACGCGGTGTGCGATGCGGTACTTTCTGCTGCGGGACTGGGCGATTTGGGCACGCACTTTGGTACCTCGGATTCAGAATATTTCGGTGCGCCGGGTGAGCGGTTTTTGCAAGAGACGGCCGTGCTGGTGCGCGAAGCCGGATTTCAAATCGGCAACGTTGCGGTGCAACTAGTTGGCCCGTTTCCGCGCCTGGCTGATCGCCGGGTGGAAGCCGAGCAAGTTATGAGCACCGCGCTGGGCGCGCCTGTGTCACTCGCGGCGACCACGACGGACGGTTTGGGGTTTGTTGGGCGCGGGGATGGGCTGGCGGCGATTGCCACCGCGTTGGTCGTGCGGGTTTCCTGACCGCGGGCGGCCAAAGCGCAGCCCATCGCCGGTACCCTGGGACGTGTGAGTCTGAAATTATTTGATACTGCGACGCGAACAGTTCGCGAGTTCGAACCCCTGGTACCTGGCAAGGTTGGAATTTACCTGTGTGGTGCCACTGTTCAGTCCTCACCCCACATCGGTCACCTGCGCTCCGCGATCGCCTTCGATGTGCTCGTGCGCTGGCTGCGGCGCTTGGGCTATGACGTGACGTTCGTGCGCAATGTGACCGATATCGACGACAAAATTTTAGATAAAGCTGCCGCGAACAACACCCCGTGGTGGGCGTGGGCTCTGCGGTTCGAGCGGGAGTTCACAGCCGCATATGACGCGCTAAATATCACCCCGCCCGACTATGAGCCGCGCGCAACTGGGCACATCCTGGACATGGTCGACATTATCGAGCGGCTCATCGAACGCGGCCACGCCTACGCCGACCCCTCGGGTAGCGCGGATGTGTGGTTTGATGTTCCCTCATTTCCCGACTACGGCGCGCTGACGCACCAAGATCCGGCCGAAATGCTCTCTTCCGGCGATGGCGGCGAGTCCACCAAGCGCGACCCGCGCGACTTCGCCCTGTGGAAGAGCGCCAAGCCGGGTGAACCCGCAACGGCATCCTGGCCGACCCCCTTTGGCCGCGGGCGCCCCGGCTGGCATATCGAATGCTCGGCGATGGCTCGCCGCTACCTCGGTGACTCCTTCGATATTCACGCTGGCGGCCTGGACCTGCGCTTTCCGCACCACGAAAACGAGCAGGCCCAGTCCCGGGCGGCAGGTTTTGGCTTCGCGCAATACTGGTTGCACAACGCGTGGGTCACAACCGCGGGCGAGAAAATGAGCAAATCACTGGGCAACTCACTGCAGGTTGCAACGATTCTTGAAACCGTTGCGCCGCAGGCGCTGCGCTACGCCCTGGGCGTGGCTCAGTACCGCTCCATGATTGAGTTCACGGCTGATTCGTTGCCCGAAGCCACCAGCGCGTGGGAGCGGCTGGCCGGGTTTATTGAGCGGGCCGGTGAAATCGTCGAGGTCGACGCAGCAGCGGACCTGAACGAGGTTGAGCTTCCGGAAGACTTCGTCGAAGCGATGAACGATGATCTCAACGTCTCGGCCGCGCTCGCGGTAGTTCATGAAGAGTTGCGAGCTGGAAACCAGGCCCTTACGGACGTGGATCGGCGCGCACTGGGCGAGCATGTTTTGCGGCTGCGTGCGATGCTGGACGTCCTGGGGCTCGACCCGTTGGATCCGGCCTGGCGGAGCGGCTTGGACGCAATAAGTTCAGATGCGGCCCGCACCGCGCTGGATCAGTTAGTGACGGCGCAGTTGCTCGCGCGGGATGAGGCACGCTCTGCCCGGGATTTCGCCACTGCGGATGCGATTCGCGATCAGTTGACGGCGGCGGGAATAGTTGTGGAGGATTCGGTGCGCGGAGCGCGGTGGTCGTTACAAGGAAGCCCGGCGCAAGGCCGCTTTGAAGAATCTTCGTCTCGAGGAGAAAACTAATGGCAGGTGACGGTGGACGCCGCGGCGCAGTACGCAAGCCCGGCACCAAAAAGGGGCCCAGCCGGGGCACCGGTGGGCACGGTCGTCGCGCGCTGGAAGGCAAAGGCCCCACTCCCAAGGCAGAGGATCGTCCCTATCACCCGGCCGCAAAGCGCAAAGCCCAACGGGACCGGGCTGCAAGTCGGCGCCGCAAATCCGGCGCACAACCCGATCCGCGCCAAACTAGTGGAAATCTAGTTCGGCCCCAACGCACGCCCGGTGGTGAAGTTATTGCCGGACGCAACGCGGTGGTCGAGGCCTTAGAGGCCCAAATTCCGGCCTCGACGCTGTACCTCGCGCACGGAATCGAAAGCGATGATCGCGTCAAGCGGGCCGTAAAACTAGCGGGCGAAGCGCGCATCACCATGCTCGAGACCGCCCGCTCCGACCTGGATAAGTTCACCGACAACGCGGTACATCAGGGCCTGGCGCTCCAGGTGCCTCCCTATGAATACGCGCACCCGCGCGATCTTTTAGTTCCGGTTCATGAGGCAGACACCACCCCGCTAATTGTGAGTTTGGACGGCGTCACGGACCCGCGCAATCTCGGTGCGGTATTGCGGTCGGCCGGTGCGTTTGGGGTAGATGGGGTCGTAATTCCCGAGCGCCGCGCTGCCGGAGTGACCACTGCCGCTTTTAAGGTTTCGGCCGGAGCGGCGGCCCGCGTGCCCGTTGCGCGGGCAACTAATCTCACGCGCGCCCTACAAGACTTCCGCAAGGCGGGCTATTTCATCGTCGGCCTGGACGCGGGCGGCACCGTCTGCATTGCAGATGTGGAGCTCGCTACCGAACCGCTCGTGCTCGTGATCGGATCGGAGGGCAAGGGGCTCTCACGCTTGGTGCGTGAGCAGTGCGACCTGGTGGCCTCGATTCCCATTGCGGCCGATACCGAGTCGCTAAACGCCGCCGTGGCGGGGGGAATTGCGCTCTATGAGGTGGATCGGCGCCGGCGCGCAGCG
>JAJYRW010000056.1 GCA_021793895.1 Actinomycetes bacterium | reverse complement strand
TCCGATCTCTTCACGTCGTGCGGCCCGACATCACGCGCCGGGACCTTGCGGTCAATATCCGAAAATTCATCCACCGCTCCCGCGGACTGCAAGACCTGGTAGCGAGTGGATCTTGTGGGCAGCAAGCGGCGATTTTTCTGGATGCAGCCACCCGAGCTGGCCTATCGATTCTCGTATCGGGACAAACCCAGGCAGGCAAAACAACCCTGCTTAATGCGCTGGCCGGTTCGATTCCCTCAACCGATCGCGTAATCACCGTAGAAGAAGTTTTCGAACTGGACCTGCCCCTGCGGGACGTGGTTGCCATGCAGTGCCGGCCGCCGAATCTGGAAGGCGGAGGCGAAATAACGCTGCGGCGTCTCATTAAAGAGGCCCTTCGCATGCGGCCCGACCGCATTATTGTTGGGGAAGTGCGCGAAGCCGAGGCGTTTGACTTACTCATCGCGCTAAACAGCGGCCTGCCGGCAATGGCTACGATCCATGCGAGTTCCGCCCGGGATGCACTGCGGAAAATGACCGCACTGCCACTGTTAGCGGGCGAAAATATTAGTTCAGATTTTGTGGTCCCCACCGTCGCCGCGGCGATCGACCTGGTCGTCCATCTAGAACTAAACCCTGATGGTTCCCGAAACATTGCTGAAGTGTTCGCAGTATCTGGCCGGGTCGAAAACGCGATCATCGAGACAGCGCCTGTTTTCACTCATGATGGCCACCAATTAATTCGGGCCTCTGGGTACCCGCCCCATCGCGAAAAGTTCGACCGCATTGGTGCCAACCTAGAGACGCTATTGCGGGATCGCTCGTGATGGCGCTAACGGCCGGGCTCCTATTCGGGACCGGGGCCTTTTTGACCTGGAATTCCTTTTGGACCCGTCCGCTGCGCCGGGATAATCTGGTTTCTCCGCGAATTTTGCGGATGTATGACGTGCTAGCGCAGGCCGGATTGCCCGCGGTAAGTCTGCGGCAAGTTTTCATCTCGTGCGTGCTGGTCAGTTTATTGGCCGGGGCAGCAGTGTTTTTGTTCTTTCCGGTACCTGCGCTGATCTTGGTGATCATGGCCGCTGCCGGTTATGCGCCTTGGGCGCTTATTCAAAGCCGAGCACGCCGGTATCAAAAACTCTTAAGCGAAGTGTGGCCCGAAATTATTGAGCATTTAAGCTCAGGAGTCCGCGCCGGCCTGGCCCTGCCGGAAGCGCTAGCGCAGTTAGCACAGCGGGGCCCCGAACCCCTGCAACCGGCCTTCGCAGAGTTTGCCGCCGATTATCGAGTAACGGGCAACTTCGGCGCCTGCCTAGATCGGCTCAAAACCAACCTGGCAGATCCGATTGCCGACCGGGTACTCGAAGCGCTGCGACTGGCCCGCGACGTCGGCGGCAATGACTTAACTCGCCTATTAAGGAGTTTAACGCGGTTCTTACATGATGATTTGCGTACGCGCGGTGAAATTGCCGCCCGGCAGAGTTGGACTATCGCTGGGTCGCGCCTGGCGGTAGCGGCGCCCTGGGTCATTTTGCTGGTCCTTTCCACCCGAGAAGAAGCTGCCAGTGCTTATGGAACCCCGCTGGGTTCCACGCTGATCCTCATCGGAGCAGGGATCACGGTAATTGCCTACCGGGTCATGTTGCACTTGGGCCGGCTACCAACTGAAACCCGGGTGCTGCGATGAATTGGGGAACGCTCACCGGTGCGCTATTTAGTGCGGGGCTAGCGCTGATGCTGCTGTGGCTCCGCGCACGAAGAATCACGCTAAAGCGCCGGGTTGAACCGTACCTGCGAGTGCCGGAGCCCGATGCGCGCCCGGTGCCCTTGGCGCAGGTGCGCGGACCATTTGCGTTTTTTATTGAACTAGTCGGGCCGTGGTACCGCGATCTTGCGACGTGGATTCAGCAATTTTCGCACCGCAGCATCCGGCTTCGCGTTCGCCTGGAACAAGCCGGATCGCCCCTTTCGCCCACGGAATTTCGTTCACAACAGGTGCTGTGGAGTATGGGCGGGCTCGTGCTTGGGCTGCTGCTGGCTGTGCCGCTGGCCGTTTCCGGTCGCGTTCCCGTTTTACTTGCACTTTTTGTGGCGCTGGTCTTTCCCATCAGTGCCGCCCTACTGCGCGATTGGATGCTCTCCCAGGCCATCACACGCCGCGCAGCAGCCCTGGCCACGGAATTGCCAACAATCGCCGAACTCTTGGCACTGGCGGTAGGTGCTGGTGAAGCCCCGTTAGCTGCGCTCGAACGGGTTACCCGCCGCACCGAAGGAGAGCTTAATCGCGAACTACGCCGCACCGTTTCCGATGTGCATGCCGGAACGTCTATGGAGGCAGCACTGCGCGCCCTGGCCCAGCGCAGCCATGTAAGTGCCGTGACGCGATTCGCCGATGCGATTTCCGTCGCAATTGACCGCGGCACTCCCCTGGCTCAAGTCCTGCACGACCAAGCCCGCGATGCTCGCGAAGAATCACGCCGTCAGTTGATGGAACTCAGTGGCCGAAAAGAAATAGCCATGCTGGTTCCGGTCGTATTTTTCATTTTGCCCATCACCGTTGTATTCGCGATCTATCCCGGCTTGACCGCGCTGCGAGGTGGCCTATAAGCCCACCCCTCATTTGCGGCAATATTCCGTCCAGCTGTGGAGAAGAGATGTCTTTATTCTTTGAGTTTTTCCTCACCCGGTTCGCAGTCGTTCGCATTAGAAATCCTGAGCGCGGCGATGTACCGGGTTGGGTCCTGATTGTCTTGATGACCGCGGGACTCGTAGTAGCGATCTGGGCGCTAGCCGGCCCGGCCCTGGCGGATGTGTTTAACGATGCGATAGCACGCGTCCGCTCACAATAGTTATGTTGCTAGCTGCGTGCATCGCTATTAAGAAGTGGGCTCGCTCCAGGGTAAATATTCCGGGCGAGCGCGGCAGTGCGGTGGCGGAATTCGTAATGGTTTCCGCCCTGCTTGTACTGCTCGTCTTGGCGGTTTTTCAACTAGCGTTTGCCCTGCACGTGCGCGTGACTCTGATCGATTGCGCTGGCGAAGGCGCCCGCGCTGCAGCCGTTATTGGCTCCGACGCCGAAGTTGGTGCCGAACGCACCCGCGCGCTAATTGCGAGTGCACTACCCGATGAATATGCCGCAAATGTGACCGCTACCCGCACGCAGCGCAGTGAAATGGAACTCCTGCAGGTCACCGTAACCGCGCCCTTACCACTCATTGGGATCTTCGGGCCGAAATCGGCAATCACCGTCTCGGGGCACGCCGTGGTGGAGGAAAGCCTGTGAGTGATCAGCGCGATGGCGGAAGCGCTCTGGTGGAATTCCTGGGCTGGGCCGTAGTTCTTCTAATTCCCATCGTCTACCTGATTCTTACCCTGACCCAATTGCACGCTGGAAAATTCGCTGCCGCCAGCGCGGCCCAAGGCGCGGCGCGCGCCTTTGTCACATCCCAAGATGTGGAATCCGCGTATCAGCGCGCGAGCCTATCCACCCGGATCGCGCTCGACGATCAGGGATTTAACGATATTGCGGTAGCGGACGTTCTCGCTGTGCGATGCGAAAGGCAGGCGTGCCTAACCCCGGATAGCCACATCTGGGTTGCAGTGGAAATCCCTATCCGCGTGCCCGGAATCCCACTTATCGGCAACGGCCCCAAAATAATGACAGCCTCTGCCGCGCAAGCTGCAACCGTCGAGAAATTCCGGGCCGAGCCGTGAGGGAATTTTGGAGGCACATCGCGCGTAGCAAGTCATCGGAGCGCGGCAACATCACAATTCTCACTATCGGTTTAGTCGCGCTGACACTGGCGCTTGTCTTGTTAGCAACGACCGCCGCGGCAGTGCATTTAGAACGCAAAAGACTGTGGAACCTCGCAGACACGGTCGCGCTCGAAGTGGCTGATGCCGCAGCGCTGCGCTCCCACTATGAGCAGGACGTATCGCGACAATTTATTCGCGGTGAAATTAAGAGGCGAATTTCATCTCCGCGCGGTGACCAAGAAGTCTTTGAACAGCTTTCTGTGGGCCAAAATTCCGCCGCACCCAATACCGAGTACGTGTTAGTCCATTTACGGGCCATTTCACAGCCCGGGCCGGTGCCGTGGATGTTAATTCCGTGGACGTCTGGAATAACAATTGAAGCCGAAGCGACCGCAAATATTTTGGATTAAACACTAGGAGCCCCTGGCGGTCTTGTGAGCCCGTTCACGCCGATAGGATTAAAAGACCCCCATTCTTATAAAGGTTCCCTCCTGTCGTGTCACGAAAATTTCCGCGCCCGGCTGCGCCCGTAAAGCGCATAGATCCCCGTTTTGTCATCATCGTCGGAATGATGGCCGCCCTCCCGGCCGTCACCACCGACATGTACCTGCCTTCCCTGCCCGATGTGGTCATTGACTTAAACACCACTAAGGCGGCCGCGCAATTGAGCTTGACCGGCGTACTGATCGGCGGTGGCCTGGGCCAACTCATTATTGGGCCACTATCCGACCGCTATGGCCGCCGCCGCCCGTTCATGGCGGGCATAACGCTCCACATCATCACCTCGATTTTGTGTGCCCTGGCTCCGGGGATCGTTTCACTCATTGCGCTGCGTTTCATCCAAGGCTTTGGAAACGCGGCGGCCGGCGTTATTGCGATGGCGGTGATCCGCGACCGCTTTGTTGGGGCCGATGCCGCGCGCATGATGTCGCGCCTGACGCTGGTGATCGGTGCCGCGCCAATGCTCGCGCCCTCGCTGGGCAGTGTGATCGCCGGGTGGTGGGGTTGGAGCGCCGTCTTTTACGTGCTGGCCCTGGGCGGCGCCATCCTGATGTTTATTGTCTGGCGTTTTCTGCCCGAGACGCTGAGCGTTTCCCGCCGGCGCTCCCAAGGAGTGCTGGGAGCGCTGCGCGGCTATCGCCACTTGTTCCGAGACCGGCTCTTTATCGCGTTCGCGATCCTGCCGGGTATCGGTCTGACCGTCGTGATGGGTTATGTCACCGGCGCTCCGTTCGTATTCCAAGAAGGCTACGGCTTAACCGAGCACCAATTCGCCCTGCTGTTTGCGCTCAACGGCATGGGCATGGTCATCGCGGCTCAGATCAACGCCGCGCTCGTGCGCCGCTACGCCCCGGTGCGAGTCTTACGCCTGGCAGTCTTAGTTTCTATGGCGATGGGAACCGCGCTGCTTCTGATTACGATCACGCGCTTTGGCGGCCTTATTGGCACGGCGGTGCCGCTGGCCTTCATGCTCATGACTAATAATTTTGTCGCCTCCAACGGCGGAGCTATTGCGCTAAGCCGCCATGGGGATCGGGCCGGAAGCGCAGCAGCGGTAATGGGAGCGATGCAAATGGGCTTTTCGGGGATCGCGGCCTCACTGGTGGGGGTCTTGGCCGAGCACGTGTCTAATTCGGTGGCCATGGCCATTGTCATGCTCAGCGCCATCACCCTGGCTTTCTTGATATTGCTGCTCGCCACGCCCGTGTACCGCAACGGTGGTTGGCAAGCCACCATTACCTCCACCGACCCCGAAGATGAGTAGTTCAAATAATGCCAGCGGCGATGCGATTGGCGTAAATTAGTTAACCGCTGCGGCCGGCCGTATTACCTCACGCGGGCCCGCGCACCGGGGTACATGGTCATAAGCGGGATGGTTCGCGTAACGTAATAGATCGTGACGACTTTGGACTTCCCCGCCGAAATACGCGCCCTGCAGCAGACCTTCGCTGCCGTGACCGGCGTAGCCGACCCGGATGCGCTGCGCGCGCAGATTGCGCAACTGTCAGAAGAGGCCTCCGCGCCCGATTTGTGGGATGACCAAGAAAACGCCCAGGCAGTCACCTCCAAGCTCTCCGCGGCTCAAAGTGAACTCGAGCGCCTCACCCGGATGGGCCAGCGCATTGAAGACCTAGAAACCCTGGTCGAAATGGGCACCGAAATGGACGATGCCGAAACGCTGAAGGAAGCTGAAGAGGAACTGGGGCGCGTCAAAAAAGACTTAGACAGTCTCGAGGTGCGCACGCTGCTCAGCGGTGAATTTGATCACCGGGAAGCGGTGGTGACCATTCGCTCCGGGGCCGGCGGTGTTGACGCCGCGGACTGGGCGGAAATGCTGATGCGCATGTACCTGCGCTGGGCGGAGCGCCACGGCTACCCCACCGCGGTGCTCGATACCACCTATGCCGAAGAGGCCGGGATTAAGCACGCCACATTTGAGGTCAAAGCTCCCTACGCCTTTGGCCAGCTATCAGTTGAAGCGGGAACCCACCGCCTGGTGCGCATTTCCCCATTCGATAATCAGGGGCGGCGCCAAACCTCATTCGCGGCCGTCGAGGTCATTCCGCTCATTGAAAAGACTGACAATATTGAGATCCCGGAAAACGAAATCAAGGTCGATGTGTTCCGCTCCTCCGGTCCGGGTGGCCAATCGGTTAACACCACCGACTCCGCGGTGCGCATGACCCACATTCCCACCGGAATTGTGGTCTCGATGCAAAACGAAAAATCCCAGATCCAAAACCGCGCCGCCGCGCTGCGCGTACTGCAATCGCGCCTGCTACTGATCCGCCAAGAAGAAGAAGAGGCCCGCAAACGCGAGATGGCCGGCGATGTTAAAGCATCCTGGGGGGATCAGATGCGCTCCTACGTGCTCAACCCCTACCAAATGGTCAAGGATTTGCGCACCGACTACGAAGAGGGCAACCCCGCGCCGGTATTTGACGGTGAGATAGATGCCTTTATCGAGGCGGGAATCCGCTGGCGCCGCACCAGCGAAAACGCTTCGTAAACCCGGCGCGGTTTAAAAACCATGCGGACCATCACCAACTTCCTATTCGTCGGGCTGGGCGGGGCGATTGGTGGCGGACTTCGCCACGGCCTGAGCCTGATACCCGGGGCTAACTATTTAGCAGCAATTTTGGTAATAAACATCGTCGGCGCCGCGCTCTTGCCGATTATTGCCCAATACCTGCTGCCCAAATATGGGGCGAGTTTGCAAACGCGGCTGCTCATCACCACGGGGGTCATCTCGTCCTTCACCACGTTTTCTGCCATTACGGGCGCCATGGTCGAATATGTCCAGCACGGTCAGCCGTGGCGCGCGGGCACGTACTTGGCGCTCATTTTGGTAGTGGGTCTGCTCGCGGCTGCGGTTGGAAACCGCTTCGCCCAGCACCGGGCGCGGGGCAACGCAGATCCACAGCCCCCGGCGAGTTCATAGGGAGCCAGCGTGTACCAGATTCTGGTTTTTATCGCGGTGTGTGCGGGCGCTGCCATTGGCGCCATGGCCCGCTACGGGCTTGACCTGGCCTTCGCCGGCCAGCCACCCGCCCGCCAAAATCACGCCACGCTGCTCGCCAACGTGACTGGATCATTGCTGATCGGGGTGATTGTTGGCGTCCTTAATCAAAATGATTTGCTGGCGCAACCACCGTGGTGGTCCCAAACGCTTACGGCCGGTATCGCGGGCGGACTGACCACCTTTTCCACTTTCGCCGCCCAGGTGATCACGCAGGCGCAAAAGAGCCTGCTGAGCGCGGTAAAGCTTGCCGCCGCCCACGCCGTTTTTGGGTTCGCTGCGGCGCTGGGCGGTTGGTGGGTAACATTGCAACTCCTGGAATAGCATGCAATTTTCAGAAGCAAACCACATGATGGAGTGATGATGGTGCCCGAGACTTCCCAGCCAAGTCAGCCGCCCGCAATCCCAACTTTCACGCTACGCGGCGGCGCGACAATCCCGATGCTCGGTCTGGGAACTTGGCAGCTGGAGGGGGACGCGGGGTACGACGCGGTGCGGGAGGCGCTGGCGCTGGGATACCGCCATATCGATACCGCGACCAGTTATAAGAACGAGTCAATTGTGGGACGGGCGGTAAAGCACTCCGGGGTGGACCGTGAAGAATTATTTTTGACCACAAAACTGCCGGCCGACCGCATCGATGACGCCCGCCAGACGTTGGAGACGAGCCTGACCGCGCTCGAGACGGATTACCTGGATCTGTGGTTATTGCACTGGCCTCCGAAAAATCCGCAGCTCGCCGGGACGTGGGAGCAGATGATTAAGGCCCAAAATGATGGGCTCGTAAAATCGATCGGCGTTTCTAATTTCGATAATGACCAACTCGATTTGGTAATCGAAAAAACGGCCGTGACTCCGGCTCTTAATCAAATTCCGTGGTCACCGAACCAGTTTGATGCCCAGGTTCTGGCCGATCATGCCCGCCGCGGGGTGGTCGTGGAAGGTTACAGCCCGTTCAAGGGGGCCGATTTAGCAGCGCCCGTGCTGCAAGAAATCGCCGATGCGCACTCGGCCACGGTCCCGCAAATCATTATTCGGTGGCATCTGGATCGCGGCGTGGTCGTTATTCCA
>JAJYRW010000055.1 GCA_021793895.1 Actinomycetes bacterium | reverse complement strand
TTCTTGGAAAACCATAGCGATGTCGGTGCCGCACAGTTGCCGTACGAATTTCAGGGATTTTTGCACGAGATCAGTACCTTCGTACCGGATTTCGCCGTCCGTTATTTCGGCGCTGTGCTTGGGTAGTAGTCCCATGATTGCCTGGGCTGTGACAGATTTACCGCTGCCAGACTCACCGAGGACGGCGAGGGTCTCGCCTTCGTGCACACTGAAACTCACGTCATCGATAGCGCGAAGTGCGCCGCGTGCAGTTGAGAATTCAACGCCGAGATTCCGCACCTCCAGAAGGGGAGCGCTTGTTTGCTCAGGAAGAATAGGAGTGGATTTCGTCGCAGTTTTTGTCACGCTATCTACTCCTTAGTTTGGGGTCGTAGCGGTCTCGTAGGGCATCTCCAAGCAGCCCTAGCGTGATGACCAAAATTGCCAATGCCACACCGGGGAAAGTGGAAATCCACCAGGCGTCAGCGAGATAATCACGGCCGTTGGAAATCGTGCTGCCCCAACTCTGCGCCGTTATCGGCACCCCGACGCCGAGAAACGATAAAGCTGCTTCAAGTAGGATGACCTGCCCTAATTCCACTGTGGCGACAACGGTGATCGGCGCGATACAGCCCGGAAGGATGGTCTTAAAAATTAGATGCCGGTTTTTGGCGCCGAGCGTACGTGAGGCATCCACATATTCACGGTTCTTCAGCGTCAAAACCTGACTCCGGGTAACCCGTGCGAACTGCACCCAGTTAGAAATCGCCAGGACAATAACGACATTGATCACACTCGGGCCTAAAACGGAAGCGATGAAGATCGCCAGCAGAATCGAGGGGAACGCTAGTTGGACATCGGCCAGACGCATCAGGAGGGAATCGACCCAGCCGCCAAAGAATCCGGCGAATAGACCAAAAATCACACCAATTAGACCGGCTAAGAGAAGGGTTGCCAGGCCCACAGCAATTGAGACTCGTGCGCCGGACAGAATCTGCGCGAAGAGATCTTGACCGATTTGGTCTGTGCCTAAAAGTGCGAAGCTGCCATCACTTAGCGTGCTGCCAGGCGGCAGGAGTCTCTCTTCCATGCGGGTCGCTGTGCCCTGGTATCCGGTAAGGATCGGTCCAAAGATCGCAGCAAGTACATAGATACTGACGATGATGATTGCGGCAATGATTCTCCCTCGTCCAACGGGGTTTTTCTTAAAAACGCTGCGCAGCCCCGTGCGCTTGTTCGCAATCTGGGTTTTTTGGATCGTGGTCATTTCGTGATCCTCACTCGTGGATCAAGGTAGACATAGAGCAGATCCACAATCAGGTTTATGACGACAAAGCCGATGGCAATCACCAAAACAGCTGCTTGCACCAGGTTGTAGTCACGCATATTGATGGCATCGATCAACATGCGGCCAATTCCCGGCCAGGAAAAGACTGTCTCGACGACTACCGAACCGGCGAGCAAAATTCCGAACTGGACACCGACAACCGTCACAAGCGGGATAAGCGCGTTCCTGATGGCATGGGGCGCGATGACGATTCTTTCTTTTAGCCCCTTGGAGCGGGCGGTTTGTATATACCCTTCGCCAAGCACTTCCAAAAGGCCATTTCGCGTCATCCTCGTCAATATTGCGAGGAATGGGAAGGCAAGTGTGAAGGCTGGAAGAACTATGTGTAGGAGGGACCCGGTTCCCCCGCTGGGTAGGACACCAAACACCCGCGCGAACACCAAAATTAATACGATACCGATCCAAAAAGGTGGCAGAGACTGTCCCGTTAAAGAGAGGGTGGAAACAATGCGGTCCGGAACCCGATTTACATTGAACGCCGAGATCATGCCTAGCGGGATTCCCACCATTAGGGCCATGATGAGTGCCGCCCCGGCTAGTTCCAGTGTCGCGGGAAGACGCTCGAGGACGAGAGGGAGTGCCTCTTGTTGCAGACGATACGAGGACCCGAAATCCAGTTGAACCGCATCGGTTAAGAAGTTCCAGTATTGGACTATGACGGGTTTATCAAGCCCCATTTCGGCCGCCAGTGCCGCACGTTGTTCTGGCGTGGAGTCGGCTCCAAGTTGCATCACAACCGGATTCGAAGGCACCAAACGCAGAACGATAAAGACGATCGATACGGCGCCCCAGAGGACAAAAAGGGAGTACAAAATGCGCTTTATCAAATAACTCGTCATTGCGGACCTCTACCGTGCGCAGCATGATTCTGCGTCAGTGCGCGCTGTCGGTTCATCGTCGAACGCTCCTTTTGCGACATCTCTCAAGCCTCGTTACATGAGCGTTAATGCAGTGTCGCGTGCAACATGCGTACTTGTCAAGCGTTCGCCAAAAACATGGCTAGAACACACATATACAGCCATAAACCATTTTATTCCGATGGGAAGCATGCGCGCTTGACAGTTGCGTAACATTAACGTTAATGTCTCGAGCCAAGCGCCTTCAGTTCGCTACCGCAAGCGAGCCCGGCGGAAACGTTAGGAGAAAATATGACCGTCAATGGTGATGATCGAACGCAAGTGGCAAGCTTCAAAGACGCGTTACGAACATCGGACCCAACCCTGTCGCGGTTCAACCCACTGTCTCGGATTTTGACCGTGGATGATTTCAACCGGGGAACAAATGGCTGGGTTGAACTCAACGGCAATTACGACGGCCAGGGAAACCTGGACACCGTAGACGCCTTTCTGTCTGATTTTCGGCCGCCACAACTTTCTAACCTCAACTTTTTTGACGTCGGGACGCACGGTGCGATGAGCGGCACCTATGCCTTGAAGCTGGCGACCCGGCCTTACGCTGGTCACACGTCGACCGCGATCAGGCGTCTGACCATGTCGGGTCGTGGCAAACTGCAGATTGAGGCCTATTTCACTTATAAGTCTGAAACAAATATCGGTGGCGGCGCCGATGCAGATTCTTTCGGTGACATTTCATATGACGGAAACTCGCACCCATCGGAGACCCAGTTTGGTGCATTTACCGTTGCTACTGACCTGTGTGGTGACAACGGTTTGCGGTATCACACAGTAGCGCGTTACCAAAATACCGATTTCGATGGCAATTTCGTGAAACAGGTAATGTACCCAGTTGTCCCGGAGCCTACGCCCCGAGAACAATTCGAAGGTAAGGGCGAAAAGCTGCCGTATGCTGCGGACTTCACTGCTCCAAATCCGGAGGATTGGAGAACCGTGGGAGAACCCTTCACGCTGTGCTACAACGAGGTTCCTACGAAGGTGAACTGGCATTACCTGCGATGGGTAATGGACACTGAAAAGCGAAAGAACATCGAGCTCCAAATTAACAATAAGCTCATCGATATGAGTGAGGTTCCGGTCCCGCCATATGAGGAGCGGTACGACTCATTAGAGAACCTCTTGAACTTTTATTTCTCAGTGCGGACGCTTTCTGGAAAGCGCAATTTTCTCTATCTGGACACAGTCGTCATTTCAGCAGATTGGTAATATCAACGTGAGACAGTCACAACTTGCAGTTCTTGAACGCAATACGACATTTGAAAAGGATTTTGAGACCGAGCCTTTCGAGGTGGCATGGGCAGCAGAAGCGCGCTGGTATGCACAAATCCTCGAGCACGAGGGAGCGCCCGTATCGTTTACGACTCAAATCTCGCCCGACGGTTTGCATTGGATTGATCTGCCCGATAGCGCAGTAGAAGCAGTCGATGACGGATTAGTTTCCTGGACGGCGCGCGATTTCGGTCATTGGTTGCGGGTGCGTGCCACTTTTGGCAGTGGTGGCGGCCGGGTGAAGGTTAGAATTTATTTGGCACTTAAAGAGTAAAAATTAACATCATGGAGCGGCCAGCATGCCCAATGAGCGCCCGACGTTACGGAACATAGCCGATTCCCTCGGCGTATCGGTGAATACGGTCTCTCGCGCACTTAACAAGAAGAGTGGCGTGGGGGAAGTGACCCGGACGCGAATTCAGTTAGAAGCAGAGCGAATCGGCTATGTTCCGAACCCGCATGCCCGGTCCCTAGTCCTTGGATCCCGAATGCTTATCGGGATGGTAATTTCAAACCCATCCAACCCGTTTTATGCGGGCTTGATTAGCGAAATTGAAAAGCATGCCGGTGAGGAAGATTACTCAATAATCCTGTTTTCTTCCGACGAATCTTCTGAGCAGGAAGATGAAGCGGCGCAAGCAATGCTGCGTGCTGGCGTAGATGGCGCGATTGTCGCACCGGTCCAAGGTAAAACGAATCCCTGGTATCGCTTGGTAAACGCCGAAGTGCCGATAGTAACGATCAACCGAGAAATGCCCGACCTGGCTCTGGATCTGGTCCGGACAGATAATTTCACTGGTATGTACCAAGCGACCCAGCACGTATTAGACCAGGGGGCTCGGAACGTCTTTTTATTGGAAGAAGACCTAGCAATCTCGACTGTTGATGATCGAACCTCGGGTTTTCGCGCGGCGTTGAAAGATGCGGGTGTGACAGCTTCAGAAGATGCTGTCACATACATATCCTCCCGGCGACGGGGCCGCGCAATGCTGCCGTGGCTAGCCGACCAAGCGCATTTGACGATGCTCGATTTGCTTGATCGTGGGCAAAAACCAGATGCGATCATTACGGGCAATGATCTGCATGCTTTGGGAGCAATGAGAGCGCTGCATGAGAGGTCGATCAGCGTTCCAGATGACATTCTCGTTGTTGGTTGGGGTGATTACCCCTTTTCTGCCTATCTAGCTCCCTCTTTAACCTCTGTTCGATTGCCTATCCAGCGCGTGGGTCGAATTGCGTTTGAGATGATGCTGCGCCGCATTCGTCGTGAGCACGGTGAAGAACCCGAACGCCATACGATGCGTCCGGAGATCGTCGTGCGTGAGTCGTCCCGCGCAGTGCAGTAATTCGCACTAAGACCTGTGGCCTAGGCCGATTTCGGTGCGATCTTTTAAGACTCATTGGGACGTCGCCGCCGTGGGCCAACTGGCACCCTAGATGATCATGGCTGGCCATGGGATAGTAAGGAATTGTGACGCCTGCTAAGCCCTACGCCCGGAAACGCCGCGGTCTCTACCGGAGCCTCGCCGTCCTTAATGGAGCAGTTTTATTTTTAGCGGCCTGCTCGGTAACCGAGGGGCGCGTGACCATGGTCGGCGGGCCGCCGCGGTTGGCGGTCGTCAATTCGGTAGTCAAGCCCTCGAAGGTGATCGAGGGAACGGTTGAGCACATTGCGGACGGCGACTGCTGGGTTTTGCAGGAAGACGAGACTCAGTATGCGCTTGCGTGGCCAATGAATTCCGAGGGCGGCTACTCCGCAAATGAAAAGCCCGGCGTGTATTTGGAGAGCGGGGCCACGGTCATGTCGCAGGACACCGTCGTTGCCAGCGGTGAATTGGACCTGCCCGGTTCGGAACGGGCAGCGAATTTGCCGGAAGTTTCCGAGCTGTGTGGCGCTGATGATGGTGGTTGGTTGCTCTTGGCCGATATCGACGTCGGCTAACGCTTCGTGCGGTAGCAATTTGTGGCTAACGGTTCGCGCGGTAGCAATTTGCGCGATATCAGGTTGTTTGAGCCGGTAGTTCGGGGGACTGAGATTTTTGCCAGGGCCAGCGGCCCGTAATTTCCAGTTCGAGCGACCAACTAAGGAACGTTCGGATCACAACGATTGCCGCCAATACCGCCACGTTTTTCAACGAGGGGGTGACGGCAACTGTCCGGATGATGTCGGCGGCGACGAGAAGTTCCAGGCCCAGCAAGATGGAGCGCCCCAGGAATCGGCGAAATTGACGGTAGACGTCGGGTTGGCGGTGGATTAAGCGCCATCCCGCGACGAACGCGGCTATTAGTGCGCCAATGACAACGGCGGCTACACCCATCGCGTCGACGGCCCGGCCGACGTTTTCGATGATCTCCTGAAACTCCATCGTCTCTCCTTTGCGGCGCTGGCCAGTACCCTTCTATTTACATTTCTTCCAGTTCGCGACCCTTCGTTTCGGGCACCCACTTGATCACAAATATTAGGGAAAGCAGGGCGAAGAGGGTATAGAAACCATATGCGAAACCCAGCCCGATTTCGGCCATTATGGGGAAAGTGGTCGACACGGCGAAGTTGGCCAACCACTGCACGGCAGCAGCGATCCCCAAGGCGGTGGCGCGAATCTTGTTGTTGAAAATTTCGCCGAGTAACACCCAAACGCCCGGGCCCCACGACATTCCGAAGAAGACCACGAAGCCATTTGCGGCGATGAGCGCTATTGGCCCCTGCGTGTCGGTTAAGACCGGAACAAGTTCGCCGTCAACCATGGTGCGATCAGCAATGGCAAAGACCCACGCCATCACGCCCAGGGAAATGAACATGCCCGTCGACCCGATGGCCAGTAAGAGTTTGCGGCCAATCTTGTCGATGAGCGCGATCGCTATCAATGTCACAACGATATTTGTTACCGAGGTGATGACTGTCTGCGTAAGGGCGTCGTCTTCGGTGAAGCCAACCGCCTGCCACAGCGTTGAGGAGTAGTAAAAGATGACGTTGATGCCGACAAATTGTTGAAAAATCGACAGCCCTATACCGATCCACACAATCGGCAAAACCTTGTTGTTGGCGCCGAGCAGGTCCCGAATCGATGAGCGCGCTTCGCGACGGGCGGTGCGCTGAATTTCGGCGATGCGATCGTTCACTCCGCGCGTCATCACGCTGCGCAGGACGGCTCGGGCACGAGCAATTTCATTGCGGCTGACCAGATACCGCGGTGATTCTGGGATCGTGAGCGCGAGCACTCCATAGATAACGGCCGGAATGATCTCGATCCAAAACATCCAGCGCCAGGCCACCGAGCCCCACAGCGCCTCAGAGGAGCCGCCGGCGACCGAAGACAGAAAATAGTCGGACAGCAGCGCGACAAAAATTCCGAAGACGATGGCCAGTTGCTGTAGGGAGCCGAGTCGGCCGCGAATTGATGCGGGGGAAATTTCAGCGATGTAGGCGGGCGCGATGACCGATGCCGCGCCCACCCCCAGGCCGCCAATCATGCGCCACACAATCATGTCCCACGGACCAACTGCCAGCCCCGAGCCTAAAGCGGAAACCGTAAAAAGTACCGAAGCCAGCAGCATCACTCGAATACGACCGGTGCGCTCAGCTAAGCGGCCGGCCAAATAGGCGCCAGCTACACATGCCAAGAGCGCGGAAGATACGACGAATCCGGTCAGCACGGACCCAATTGCAAATTCGGCGCGCATAGCGTTGACGGCCCCGTTGATAACTGAGGTATCGAACCCGAATAAAAAACCGCCCAGGGCGGCAACGGCTGCTAGGTGGAGTGCGCGGCCCAGAACGTAGTCGCGCCCTTTGGCGGTGGTGGCAGTTTCTGAGGTCATCATCGTCCCTGGGTCGGCGGTGTGGTGGGTCACATTGTTGCCAGGGGTGTTGGTGGGCGCAAAAGATCGGAATCTGGGCAGTTTGCTGCCTCGGGAATAAACGCCGGGATCTATAAGTTGAGCCTATTAGACTCAAGTTTCAGGTTTTCAATTTTGATCCGGAGCGATCATGAGGCAAACTTGAGCCTGGAACACTCAAGAACCCAGCTTATTTGGAGGAATTACTCATGGGAAGAGCGGTCGGAATTGACCTTGGAACGACCAACTCGGTCGTTAGCGTGCTCGAAGGTGGCGAGCCCACCGTCATCGCTAACGCCGAAGGTGCCCGCACCACCCCGTCGGTGGTCGCCTTTAGCAAGTCTGATGAGGTGCTGGTTGGTGAAATTGCCAAGCGCCAGGCAGTAACCAACGTTGATCGCACCATTAGTTCGGTCAAGCGGCACATGGGCGCGGACTGGTCGGTCGACATTGACGACAAGACCTACACCGCGCAGGAGATTTCCGCGCGCGTACTGGGCAAACTGAAGCACGACGCGGAAGAGTACCTGGGCGAAGAGGTCACCGATGCGGTAGTTACCGTTCCCGCCTACTTCAACGATGCTCAGCGGCAGGCCACGAAGGATGCGGGGCAGATTGCCGGGCTTAATGTGCTGCGCATTGTTAACGAGCCCACGGCCGCGGCCCTGGCTTATGGCCTAGATAAGGGTAAGGAAGACGAGCTCATTCTGGTATTCGACCTCGGTGGCGGTACGTTCGACGTTTCGCTGCTGGAAGTCGGCAAGGATGAAGACGAATTCTCAACCATCCAGGTGCGCGCCACCTCCGGTGATAACGCCTTAGGCGGCGATGACTGGGACCAGCGCGTTGTTGACTGGCTGATCACGCAGGTAAAGAACACCGCCGGCGTTGACCTGTCCAAGGACAAGATCGCTCTCCAGCGGCTGCGCGAAGCAGCTGAGGGCGCGAAGAAGGAACTGTCTTCGGCCACGAGCACCAACATTTCGCTGCAGTACCTGTCCATGTCGGAAAACGGCCCCGTTCACCTGGATGAGC
>JAJYRW010000054.1 GCA_021793895.1 Actinomycetes bacterium | reverse complement strand
GCCAGTTTTTACCAGGCGAGGAAGAATCTAAAATGAGCACGCATATTTCAGAGCAACAAAAATACCCTAATCCCCAGCAGCCCTCCGGCATGCCGATTCAAAAGTATCGGCCTTTTCAAGACCAAATAAAGGTCGAACTGGCGGATCGCACCTGGCCCACCAAGGTCGCCACTCAGGCCCCCCGGTGGTGCGCAGTCGACCTGCGCGACGGCAATCAAGCCCTCATCGAGCCGATGGATGTTGAACGCAAACTGCTGATGTTCGACATGCTCGTAAAGATGGGCTACAAGGAAATCGAGGTGGGTTTCCCGTCTGCCTCGCAGACTGAATTTAATTTTGTGCGCCGTCTTATTGAAGAAGACCGCATTCCTGATGATGTTTTGATCCAGGTCCTAACCCAGGCCCGCGAACACCTAATTGAACGCACTTATGAATCGCTCGAAGGCGCTAAGCAGGCAATAGTCCACCTGTATAACTCCACTTCGGTGCTGCAGCGGCGCGTAGTTTTTCGTGAAGATCGCGCTGGCATTACTGAAATCGCGCTGCAGGGTGCGCGCATGTGCAAGAAATACGAAGAAACCATCCCCGATACGACGGTCTTCTACCAATACTCGCCCGAATCGTATACCGGGACCGAACTGGATTTCGCCGCCGAAATTTGTAATGCGGTACTAGATGAGTTTGAGCCCACACCCGATAAGCCGGTAATTATTAATCTGCCCGCCACGGTTGAAATGGCTACCCCCAACGTCTACGCCGACTCCATTGAGTGGATGAGCCGCAATCTGAAATATCGCGAGAACGTGATCTTGTCGCTCCATCCCCATAATGACCGGGGAACCGCCGTCGCGGCAGCAGAATTGGGTTACCTGGCCGGGGCAGACCGCATTGAGGGCTGCCTGTTCGGCAACGGGGAACGTACCGGCAACGTGTGCCTCGTAACTCTGGGCATGAATCTGTTTAGCCAGGGCATCGACCCGCAAATTAACTTCTCCGACATCGATGAAGTCCGCCGCACCGTGGAACACTGCAATCAGCTCAAAGTTCCCGAACGCCACCCTTACGGTGGAGAACTGGTGTACACCGCATTTTCCGGCTCCCACCAAGACGCGATAAATAAGGGCTTCGCGCAGATGCGTGCGGACGCCAAGGCGGCTGGGAAAACCGTTGATGAAATTCCGTGGGCGATTCCCTATCTGCCCATTGACCCCCAAGACGTGGGCCGTGACTATGAAGCAGTAATCCGGGTCAATAGCCAATCCGGTAAGGGTGGCATCGCCTACCTGATGGAAAGCGAACACCAACTGGATATGCCCCGCCGGCTCCAGATCGAATTTTCAGGTGTGGTGCAGCAGCACACCGACACGTCGGGCCGAGAAGTTAGCGCCGATGAGCTGTGGCACATCTTTGCGGATGAATATCTGCCGGCAGACCAGGTTCCGGGCATCACCCAGTGGGGCAAATTTATCCTCGAAGGCACCCGCGCCGAAACCCGCACATCAGGAAACGACTCGCTGGAAGTCGACCTGCGCATTGCAGGGGAGCCGCGCACCATGAGCGCCGAAGGTAATGGCCCCATCGCGGCCCTGGTCACGATCTTGGCAGAGCTGGGCGTAGATGTTGCGGTACGTGACTATGCCGAGCACGCCATGTCGGCGGGAGATGATGCGGTAGCAGCGGCCTATGTCGACTGCGAGGTTGCGGGCCGCCACCTGTGGGGCGTGGGAATTGATGCCAATATTGCCACCGCCTCACTCAAAGCAGTTATTTCCGCGGTTAACCGGGCAATTCGTGATAACGGCATCGCCGAGGGTGCCCAGCGGTGAAACTTTATCGTGACGAGGCGATCGTGCTTCGGACCCAGAAGCTGGGCGAAGCCGATCGCATTGTCACGCTTTTAACGCGCAGCCATGGAATGGTGCGCGCGGTTGCCAAGGGGGTGCGCCGCACATCCTCGCGTTTTGGCTCCCGGCTCGAACCCTTCATGCACGTGGACATTCAGCTGTATCGGGGGCGAAACCTGGACACCGTTACGCAAGTGGAAACCATCAATCGCCACGCCGATGCCATTGGCCGCGATTACCAGCTTTACACCGCCGGAACAGCGATTTTAGAAACAGCTCAACGTCTGACGGAATCAGAAGCGGCTACTACCCAGCAGTTTTTACTGCTTGCTGGTTGCCTGAGCGCACTTTCACAGCGCCGGGAACCAGCCGAATTAATTTTGAACTCATATTTATTACGGGCCTTGGCGATTGCCGGTTGGGCACCGAGCTTTTCGGAGTGCGCGAAGTGCGGACGTCCCGGCCCTCATCGTGCTTTCGCGATAATTGCCGGGGGAGCGGTCTGTCCACCATGCCGGCCCCCCGGTGCGGTGGCACCCGACCCGCTGACGCTAGAACTCTTAGGCGCACTGCTATCTGGCGACTGGGAGCGCGCGCGTCAATCCGAACCACGCCAGCGGCGCGAAGCTGACGGCCTAGTTGCCGCCTATGTGCAGTGGCACTTGGAGCGCACAGTTCGCTCATTAAAATTGGTTGATCGCCCATGACAAAATCACGCGCACACCAGCCGTCCCCGCAGGCAGCCCCCGCCCCTCCCGCGCCCCACCCCTCCGGGGCCCGCCCACCGGCAATTCCGGCCCAGTTTGTGCCCCAGCACGTGGCGATCGTGATGGATGGCAATGGACGGTGGGCTAACGCGCGCGGTCTTCCGCGAACAGCGGGCCACGAAGCCGGTGAGGCCGCGCTCCTGGACGTGGTAGCCGGCGCCATCGAAATTGGCGTGAAATACATTTCGGCTTACGCGTTTTCCACCGAGAATTGGAAGCGCTCGCCCGATGAGGTGCGTTTTCTGATGGGGTTCAACCGGGACGTGCTGCGCCGGCGCCGGAACCAAATGCACGAGTGGGGAGTGCGCGTTCGCTGGGCGGGGCGCAGACCAAAATTATGGAAATCGGTCATAAATGAACTGGAAGAAGCCGAAGAGCTCACGAAGAACAACTCCACCTGCACGCTCGTGATGTGCGTAAATTACGGCGGGCGCGCCGAACTGGTAGATGCCACCCGCCAAATTGCCCACCAGGTAGCCGCGGGCACACTCAAACCGGACAAGATCAGTGAAGCGACAATTCAGGCACATCTGGATGAGGCGGATGTGCCCGATGTGGACTTGTTTTTACGCACCTCGGGGGAGCAGCGCACATCCAATTTTTTGATTTGGCAATCGGCATATGCCGAGATGGTCTTCCTGCCCGAACACTGGCCGGATGTGGACCGGCGCCATCTGTGGCGCGCTATTGAGCAATACGCCCAGCGAGATCGGCGCTATGGCGGCGCCGTCGATAAACCGGAGCCCTAACTGTGCAGCGCCAACGAGGCTCGCCTAATGCCCAGCACTAACGGCGCTCGCCTAACCGCGCTGGCAGGCCGTACACGTGCCATAGAGCTCAATAGTGTGCTCAATTTCTGTAAAACCGTGCTGCGCCCCAACCTGCAGCGCCCAGGCCTCAACGGTGGGCCCATCAATTTCGATGGTTTTGCCGCACGTTCGGCACATTAAATGGTGATGATGCTCGCCGGCGGAGATGCAGCTGCGATAGATTGCCTCCCCATCGGCATTGCGCATCACATCAACCATATTGTTCTCGGCAAATAATTGCAGCGTCCGATACACGGTGGCCAGGCCAATACGCTCGCCATCGGCGAGCAGCATTTCATAAAGCTCCTGGGCGGAATGGAATCCGTCAACCGCCTCCAAAACCGCGGCGACAACTTCACGCTGGCGCGTCATACGCACGCTCATGTGGCCTCCTTTGCGATGACCGGCTCCTGTGGAGTGGCCGGGGGCGGGGGTGTGGTGGACCGGCGCGGGGCCCGTCTTTGCATCACGGCCCGCGCGGCAGCAATTACGGCATAGATGATGATTGCTAGTACAACAATCGCGGCGCCGGGGGAAACATCGAGCCAGTAGGTGGCGATAAGGCCAATTCCGGCAATTACTCCGCCCATAGCCATCGCGATTGTCATGGTCCGGCGGAAGCTGGCGGCCAATAACTGGGCGGTGGCCACCGGCACAATCATCATGGCCGAAACCATCAAAACCCCCACCACGCGCATCGCCACAGTAACTGTCAGTGCCGAAATGATGGCGAGCAAAATATTGAGCCAGCGCACCGGCAAACCGGAGGCGCGGGCAAACTCTTCATCATGTGACACCGCGAACAGGGCGCCGCGAAAACCAAGGCCGACCACCAAAATCAATGCCGCCAGCCCCACGGTGATCAGCAGGTTTGCCGTATCTACGGTTGCAACCGAACCAAAAAGGTAGCGCACCAGGTTGTCGTTCGTGCCGCCGGCAATTTCAATGATTAGCACGCCCCCGGCAATTCCGCCGTAAAAGAGCATGGCGAGCGCCACATCGCCCGAGGTGCGTCCCCGCTCCCGCACTAGCTCGATTGCAACTGCGCCAATTACGGCCGCCACCACCGCACCCGGCAGCGCCAGCACATCGCGGGGAACCAACCCCAGCACCGCTCCCACTAGCCAGCCCAGTGCCACTCCGGTAAGGGCCACATGGCCAATCCCATCACCGAGCAGGGACATGCGCCGCTGCACTAAAAATGTGCCAATAATTGGAGCGGTCGCTCCGATAAGTAGCGCGGTGATCAGGGGAGCGCGCAAGAGCGGGTCACCCAGCGCCGTCCACAATTCGCTCACGGTTCCAACCTCAATTCAGGGGCAAGCCAATCAGCCGGATCAGAAGGATCCTCATGCGGGTGGACGTGATCGTGCTCCAAGCTCGTCTCGGAAGGCTCGCGTCCATTGGGCTTAAAGGCGGTGCGATGGATAATCGTGCCACCACGCAGAACGACGGTGCGATCAATGAGCGGGCGGAAAGCGCCCAGCTCGTGCAGCACCAAAACCAGGGTCGTGCCGGCCTCATTGAGCTCTTTGAGCGTCTCCGCTAACGCCAGATGCGAGGGAACGTCCAAACCCGCAATGGGTTCATCTAGCACGAGGAGCCGGGGTTTGCGCACCAGCGCGCGGGCAATAAGGGTGCGCTGCTGCTGACCGCCGGAGAGCTCGGTAACGGTGCGATTAGCGAGCTCCTCAATGTGAACGGCTTCCATCGCCGCGGCCACGGCCGCCTTCGCTGCGCGTCCGGCCCGCAGCGTCTTGCCATGCAGCAGGCCCGACGTCACCACCTCGCGTACCGAAACCGGGACGCCCGAACCGGCGCCAATGCGCTGGGGAACGTAGCCAATATCGGCCCACGGCGTGCCCGAACCCACGGGCTGGCCAAAGACTTCAACTTGGCCCGACGAGACCGGAATAATGCCCAGCATGGTGCGAACAAGCGTGGATTTTCCGGACCCGTTGGCCCCCAAAATTGCGACGACTTGGCCTTCTTTTACGTTCAGGTCGACGTCGTGGAGGATTTCGACGCCGCTTAAGCGGACGAATACATCGCGGGCTAAAAGGGCACTCATTGGCATTCCAGGGCGCTACGCAGGGTGGTCAAATTATTTTCCATGACGGTTAAATAGTCCTGATCTGGGTGGTATTGAATTTCAAGCGGATCTAAAAAAGCGGTGCGCAATCCGAGCGAATCGGCCACCTTTTGCGCCACGTAGGGATTAGTTGGCGACTCATAAAACACGGTGGAAATGTCATAGTCGGCAACCAGATCGCGAATTTCTCGGATCCGCGCGAGCGAGGGTTCACTGTCGGGATCTAAGCCCGCGATTCCGATCTGCGTGAGGTCGAACGGGCGCGTTAAATAGGCAAACGCGGCGTGGGAAACCACGATGGTGTCGCTCGCGCAATTTTCCAGCCCCGCAGCAAAGTCCTCGGACAGCTCGTTTAAATCATTGGCGAGGTTTTCGGCGCGCTGCCGGTAACCATCGGCATTTTCGGGATTTAGGACGGCGAGTTGTTCCCCCAGCGCCTGTGTGACAGTGGCCAAATTGGTCGGGTCGAGCCAAAAGTGCGGATCCATGGCGCCGTGGTCGTGGCCGTGATCATCATGTTGGTGGCCGTCGTGGTCGTGGTCCTCATGATCGTGGTCACTGTGGTCGTGGCCTTCATCCTCGCTGTAGGGCTGCAAAGTGATGTGATCTGCGACATCCAAAATATGGGCGGGTGGGGTGGAGCGCACCGCTTGGTCGACTGCTGGTTGGAAATCCGACAGGTACACCAAAAGATCAGCGTGTTGCAGATGCCGCAACTGGCGCAGGGAGATTTCCCCGTGGTGGGCATCGGCGCCGGGGGGCACGAGGGAAGAAACCTGCGCGTCGTCACCGGCAACCTCAGTGGCCACAAAATTCAAGGGATAAATGCTGGTGACGATTTGCGGTTTATCGTTGGCCCCGCCATCACCTGCGGCCGTCCCATCGTTAGTTCCGGGCGCGACGAAAAGCGAACACCCGGCCAGGAAAAACGGGAGCGCGAGCGCTGCGAGTAGGCCCCGTCCGATGCGGGGCGCGCCGTTTCGTTTCGCTTTAGACACGATCAGATTGTGACCGGAATTGAGAATGATTGTCAAACTCAGGTGCTGGTTACGTACAAACGAGCAGCGAGGGGTAGCCTAGTGCGAGCAAAAACTTTGTCTTTCACTGTGCAATAAAACCCTGCACCAGAAATTGGAGTGATGTCCCGTGGCCGCAGCGTCCTCGCGGATCGACGCCGTTGTTTCTCTATCCAAGCGACGGGGATTCGTGTTCCCCTCCGGGGAGATTTACGGCGGGACGCGCTCGGCGTGGGACTACGGCCCACTGGGCGTCGAACTGAAAGAAAATATTAAGCGCCAGTGGTGGCGCTCCGTAGTGCAGGGCCGCGATGACGTCGTGGGCCTTGACTCTTCGGTCATCTTGCCGCGACAGGTTTGGGTTGCCTCGGGCCACCTGGATGTGTTTAATGACCCGCTGACCGAGTGCAAGAACTGCCACCGCCGTTTTCGCTCCGATCACCTCATTGAAGACTATGAGGCCAAGCACGGGAAACAGCCGGCCAACGGCCTAGAAGACCTCGCCTGCCCGGTGTGTGGCACCCGCGGGGAATGGACTGAACCGCGCGACTTCAACATGATGCTCAAAACCTACTTGGGCCCGATTGAAGATGAATCAGGCCTGCACTATCTGCGCCCCGAAACCGCACAAGGTATTTTCATCAACTTCGCCAACGTTATGAGCTCTTCGCGCAAGAAGCCCCCATTTGGCATCGGCCAGGTTGGTAAGTCCTTCCGCAACGAAATCACGCCGGGCAACTTCATCTTCCGGACGCGCGAGTTCGAACAGATGGAACTGCAGTTCTTCGTGGAGCCGGGCACCGATGCCCAATGGCATGAGTACTGGATCAACGAGCGCACCCAGTGGTACCACGACCTGGGCATCGACCCGAAGAACATTCGCCACCGCGAACACTCGGCCGAGGAGCGTTCCCACTACGCCGCACGCACGGTAGATCTGGAATATCGCTTCCAATTCGCCTCCTCAGAGTGGGGCGAACTGGAAGGTGTTGCCAACCGCACCGATTATGACCTCAAGACCCACACTGAGCACTCCGGGGTGGACCTGTCCTACTTTGACCAGACGAAGAATGAACGCTGGATTCCCTACGTCATTGAGCCCTCTGCCGGTTTGACCCGCTCACTCATGGCGTTCTTGTGCGAGGCCTATGCCGAAGATGAAGCTCCCAACACCAAGGGTGGGGTCGATAAGCGCACGGTGCTGCGGCTGGACCCCCGCTTGGCGCCCGTGAAGGCAGCCGTACTGCCGCTGTCGCGAAACGAGAAGCTCTCACCCACCGCGCGCAACCTGGCTGCTGATCTGCGCAAGAACTGGAACGTGGACTTCGACGATGCCGGAGCCATTGGCCGCCGCTACCGCCGCCACGATGAAATCGGCACGCCCCTGTGCATCACCGTCGATTTCGACACCCTGGATGATCAAGCGGTAACCGTGCGCGACCGTGACACAATGCAACAAGAGCGCGTGAGCCTGGATCAAGTACAAACTTATCTAGCCCAGCGCCTGATCGGCTGCTGAACGAGGGCGGCGTAACAAATGACTACGCCGAATACACCGCCGCTGCGGATGGGGCCGGTCGACCTAGCGGTCCCGGTGGTACTAGCGCCCATGGCGGGCGTTACTAACGCCCCCTTTCGCACGCTGTGCCGAGAAGAGGCCACGCGCGGATTAGCGGTGGCGCGCGGGCTCCTGCCGGCCTCCGCAGTGACATCCACCGCGCCAATTGATCGGCAGCGGGCGCCAGCGCCGCAAGAACCGGCGCTGCAAGAACCGGCGCTGCAAGAACCAGAACTGGCGCGCCCCGGGCTCTTCACCTCAGAAATGATCACTTCCCGGGCACTGGTGGAGCGCTCGGGTGAGACCATGCGCATGATTCGCCCCGAACCCGA
>JAJYRW010000053.1 GCA_021793895.1 Actinomycetes bacterium | reverse complement strand
GCTCGGGACGCAAGCGCGCCGGGATCAGTGGGGACGCGCAGTGTTAAACCGGCAATCTCGATCGGCACGTTCGCCGCGGCGGTTGTCCCATAGGTCAATACGCGCACGTGTTTGGCGGCCCAGCGCGCCAGAGCTTGCGCTCCGGGATCATCAGCGCAGGCGATCAGCGTGGCGCCTTCGGGCATACCGGCAATGAACTGTTCGAAAGCTTGCGTAACTGCCCCCACGGTGCCGTAGTGATCTAAGTGATCCGGCTCCAAGTTAGTAACGATGGCGATTTCGGGGTGATAGCGCAAAAAGGAGCCGTCTGATTCATCGGCTTCGGCAATAAAGACGGGGGCCGCTCCCACATGGGCTCCGGACGCTCCGGCAGAAAGGCGGGCTCCAATGGCTACGGAGGCGTCCACTCCCCCGCCGTGCAGGGCCGCGGCCAGCATCGCCGTAGTAGTCGTTTTTCCATGGGTTCCCGCCACCGCCACGGCGCGGTCTTCCGCCATGAGGGCGGCTAGGGCTTCGGAGCGATGCAATACGCGCACTCCGCCAGCCCGCGCGGCCACCAGATCGGGGTTGTCTGCGCGCACGGCCGTGGAAATAACGAGCGTGTCAATCCCGTCAACGTGCTCGGCGCTGTGGCCCACTTCCACCCAGATGCCCGCTGCGACCAAATCAGCTACGGCTGCGGACTGATCCCGATCACACCCTGATACTGCTACACCGCGTGCGGCTAGGAGTTGGGCGATGACCGACATTCCAGCGCCCCCGATTCCCACTAAATGCGTCGCGCCAAAATCGGCCAGTCGCAAAGGCGTTTTGCCCATGGCCCTAGTGCCCATCGCGACGCTTGGTGGCGGCGATCTCGATCATGTCCGCAATTTCAGCTGTGGCAGCGCGGTGACCAAAATCAGCAGCCTTCCGGGCCATATCTTCCAGCCGCGGCGGATCAAAAAGTAGTTCCGAGACGGTTGCGGTGATCAGGTCAGGGGTGAGCTCGCCGTCCGAAATCATTACCGCGCCCCCAGCTGCTACCACGGGAGCAGCATTAAGGCGCTGTTCGCCGTTTCCGATGGCCAGTGGTACATAGATGGCGGGAAGGCCAACTGCTGAGAGTTCGGCCACGGTGCCGGCGCCGGATCGACACAGCACCAGGTCAGCGGCCGCGTAGGCTAGTTCCATCTGGTCCAGGTATTCCACGATGTGGTGGGCCGAAGTGTCGACCTGGTCAGCAATATCGAAGGCCTTATCGGCCCCCGTCAAATGCAAAATATGGGCGCCCGCAGCTGTGAGCTGCCCCGAGGCGCGCGTGAGCGCCTCATTCAACCGCTGGGCTCCCAACGATCCACCGGTTACTAACAGCAGTGGCACGTCGGGCGGAATTCCCAACGCGGCGCGGGCTCCAGCACGCTGGGCGGACCGATCCAGTTCAGCAATTTCGCGGCGCAGGGGCAGTCCGGTGACCTGGGCACCGGCGAGTTTGGTGTCGGGGAAGGTGACCGCAACGTGGTTGGTGAAGCGCGCTCCCAACTTATTGGCCAGTCCGGGCCGCGCATTGGCCTCATGGACCACAATTGGAACCTGGCGATTGCGGGCAGCTAGGTATGCCGGAGTGGCAACAAATCCGCCAAATCCCACCACCACGTCCGCATCAATGCGATCAATTGCCGCCTCTGCCGCCCGCACGGCCTGACGCATCCGGGCGGGAAAGCGCAGCATGTCGCCTGAGGGGCGCCGCGGGAAAGGCACGCGCGGAATTTCAACGAGTTCAAATCCGGCGGCGGGGACCAGCCGCTGTTCGAGACCGGTGGCAGTGCCCAAAACCAGCAGTTCGGCAGCCGGGCGCCGGCGCCGTAATTCACGCGCCACAGCCAAAAGCGGGTTTACGTGCCCAGCGGTACCGCCCCCAGCCAGCAATACGGTGGGTCGCGGAGTATTGCGATCAGTGTTGTCCACGCTCACAATCTATTCCTCCATGCGGTCCGCGCGCTTGCGGGCCGGGCCCGCTGGCTTAGTGCCGGGGGCAGTTGCGGCCCGAGCCCCGCGCGTGCGACCGACCACCGCAAGCGTTTTGCGCACAACTGATCCGCGCGCCGCCAAAGCTTCCTTTGCTCCGGGCTCGGTGCGCGCGAAACTCAGAACTACACCAATGGCCAACATCGTCATTACCAGCGCGCTACCCCCGGCTGATACGAGCGGAAGCGGGACCCCAATGATGGGCAAAAGTCCGGTCACCCCACCAACGTTGATGATCATTTGCCCCATGAGCCAGGCCAAGATTCCGCCGGTGGCGATCTTCACAAACGGATCTGAGTGGCGGCGGATGATGCGGGCCATTCCGATGCCCATCACCGCGAAGAGCAACAGCACCAGCAGCGCTCCCCACAGCCCCAGTTCTTCACCGATAATCGCAAAGATGAAGTCGTTATGCGCCTCGGGTAGGTACTGCCATTTTTGCCGGCTCGCCCCCAGGCCCAAACCCCAAACGCCCCCTTCGGCCAATCCCCATAGTCCGTGCGAGGCCTGATAGCAGGCGCCGAGCCGGTCACAGCTATCGTCCAGCCACGCGCCAATGCGATGCATGCGGTTGGGGCTGTCGATCGCCATCTTGCCCACGATGAGGACCATGCCCACTCCCGCGATTCCGAACATGCGCAGCGGCACCCCGGCCGTGAATAACACGCCCCCCACCGCCGCCAAAATAACCATGGCCGTGCCCAGGTCGTGGCCGTACAAAACTATTCCGACCGACAGGGCAACCACGGGGAAGGCGGGAATAATTACGTGCCCCCACTGCGAGAGCAAATGCTGCTTGCGGCTGAGTACGACCGCCAGCCAAATTATGAGCGCTAACTTGATGGTTTCGGAGGGCTGGAAGCGCTGGCCGGCGATTTGGATCCAGTTCACGTTGCCGTTGACGTCCACACCCAAAGGCGAAAAGACGAGCAGTTGTAGAAATACGGCAATGCCCAAAATCACCCACGCCATGCGCCGGTAGGTCAGGGTTGGAAGCCTAGAGGCTCCCCACAGCAGCGGAATGCCAATCAGTGCCCAGCGTGCCTGGTTAATGAACGTGGCATATGGCGAGCCCACCGAAACCATGGAGGTCACCGAGGAGCTGGAAAGAACCATTACCAGCCCCAGCGCTGTCAATAGCAGCGTCGAACCCAAAATCAGGTAGTAACTGGTCACCGAAGAGTCCCACAACCGCGGGCGGACTCCCTCTTTGGTGGCTCGGGCAGCATCGGAGGGGTTTAAGCGCGATACCACGCTCATCTAGTTGGCCCCTCCTTCCTCCGCGGCTAATTTTTGGGCGGCCGCACTAAATAACTCGCCGCGCTGAACATAAGAGTCGAACTGGTCTTGGGAGGCGCAGGCGGGTGCCAAGAGCACGGTGTCTGACGGGTGGGCCAGTTGTTGGGCAGCTCGGACCGCGCGATCCATGATCGCCGCGGCTCGAGCACCGTTTTGGTCCACGCCCTTATTTTGGGCCTCATCGATCTCAATCACGGGGAGGTCGGGCGCGTGTCGAGCAAGTATTTGGCTTAATTGCGCCCGTTGGCGACCAATTAGGACCACCGCGCGCAACTGCGGGGACACTTGAGCGACCAAATCTTCGAGGTTGGCTCCCTTGCTGGCGCCCCCGGCGATCCACACGGCACTGCGGGAGGGAAGTCCACTAAAGGCGGCCTGGGCCGCATGCGGATTGGTTGCCTTGGAGTTGTTCACGAAGGCAACATCATTATGGACGGCGACCCGCTCCCCCCGATGCTGCCTGCCGCTGGGGTTTTGACTAAAGGCGCGCAAGCCCGCGGCAATCTCGGCTGGCTCGATGCCCGCCGCGAGCGCGAGCCCGGCCGCGAATAGGGCATCTTCGACCAGGTGAGCCGGTAATTGCCTTAGGGCCGCTTCGGGCCTCGTCCCTGCCGAAGCCGGAGGGACGAGGTCGCCCAAGGCTCCAATTTCCTGCGCCGAGGTGCGGCGCTGGGGGTTAAAGGCCCGGTCGTATAGGTGGCCCTCCACTATTCCCAGCGTGCCCAGGGTGGGGATCGCCAGTGTGATTCCCACCGCGCGGGCTCCGGGCGCAACGTCGGCGGCGCGCAGGATTTCTTCGGTCGCAAAGTCAGCGGTGTTATACAGGCACACCTGACGCGTGCGCTCAAAGATTTTTGCCTTAGCTGCGCGATATTTCGCGTAGCTGCCGTGCCAATCCAAATGGTCGGGGGCAATGTTGAGCAGCGCGGATGCCAAGGGCGCCATGGTGAAGGTGTGGTGCAGTTGGAAGCTAGAGAGTTCGACGGCGAGGAATTCCAAATCGTCGTTCAGTGCCGCGGTAATGAGCGGCTCCCCGATATTGCCCACGGCCTGTGCGCTGCGGCCAGCAGCCGTCAAAATCGCCTCTAACAGGCGCACCACAGTGGTTTTTCCGTTTGTTCCGGTAACGGCTAGCCACTGCGGGCCGCGGGCGGAGCGCAGGTGCCAGGCGAGTTCCGCTTCGCTCCATATGGGAATCTGGCTCGCGCGCGCCGCCTGCAGCAGCGGCGTGGTCGGCCGCCAGCCGGGAGAGGCCACCACCAGCTCCGGGGCTTTTTCCGTGAGCCATTCGCGGGCCGCGGCGATGTCAAAGTCCCGCGCGGTGACTTCGAGTCCGCGCTCTAAAAGCGCCGCCAGATCTTCATTTTTGGACTCAGCGGCCGCATCCACACCTAGAACGTGGGCGCCGCGCGCCAGTAACACGTCGCTGACAGCTCGTCCGGTAACGCCCAGCCCTGCTACTGCGACAACTTTGTTTTCAAGCTTCACAGCCCCACAACCCACTCGGCATAAAACAGGCCCAATCCCAGCGCCACGAAGAGGCCGGCAATGATCCAAAATCGCGTCACAATGGTTACCTCAGCCCAACCTCGCAGTTCGAAGTGGTGCTGCAGGGGCGCCATCCTAAATATGCGTTTTCCAGTCAGTTTGAAGGAGCCAACTTGCAAAACCACTGACAGGGTGATGATGACAAACAGGCCACCGAGAATGGCCGCAAGGATTTCGGTGCGCGTCAGGATCGATATGCCTGCCAGCGCGCCGCCCAGGGCGAGGGAGCCGGTATCACCCATAAAGATTTTTGCCGGTGAGGCGTTCCACCATAAAAATCCGAAACACGAGCCCATGATGGCGGCGGCCACGATGGCCAGATCGCGCGGGTCGCGCACCTCATAGCAACCCGGTCCAGCAGCTGAGAGCAGTTGACAGGACTGATTTGATTGCCAGATTCCCACAACAACGTAGGCCGCAAACACCATGGATGAGGCCCCGGTGGCCAGTCCGTCCAGCCCGTCGGTCAGGTTTACCGCGTTGGACCAGGCGGTGATCAAAAAGTTCGCCCACAGGACGAAAAGCACAATTGCCAGCCCGGCTCCGGCAAACGCTAGGTCGATGCTGGTATCTCGCACGAAGGAGATCGCGGTCGATGCGGGGGTGCGGTAAAAACTGTTGGGGAATTGCAGGGCTAAAAGCGCAAATGTTATGCCAATAAGGCCCTGACCCAAGATTTTTCCGCGCGCGCTTAAGCCCAGGCTGCGCTGTTTGGAAATTTTGATGAAGTCGTCAATAAAGCCCACCAAGCCCATTCCGCCCATTAAAAACAGGACGAGGAGGGCGGAAATACCCGGGGAACGACCGGTAAAAATGTGGGCCGAGGCGTAGGCGATAAAGGTCGAGGCGATGATGACCGCCCCGCCCATTGTGGGTGTTCCGCGCTTGGTGGAGTGCGAAGTGGGGCCGTCATCGCGGATGAATTGACCATAACCCCGACGCACGAGGAATCGAATAAAAAGCGGCGTAGCCAGGAGTGAGAAAACCAGGGCAACGGAGGCCGATATCAAAATCGCCCGCATCTAGTTTTCCTCCCGTTTTCCGGCCAGTTCATCGCCCAGCCGCCACAGTCCCGTTCCGTTCGATGCTTTTAACAGCACCACATCTCCCGCTTTCAATTCCGCATCGAGCAGTCTTCGGGCTGCTGCAATGTCAGGTACGAAACGATAGTCCTCTTCGCGTGCTCCCTCACGTAGGCCCGCGGATCTAATGCCGGCGGCCTCCTGGCCCACTGCTAGCAGGCGATCAATTTTATTTTGGACGGCGAGGCTCCCCACCCGCTCATGCGCTTGGGTTGCAGCCGGGCCCAGTTCGCGCATCTCACCCAAGACTGCCCAGGTGCGCCGGCCCTGCCCGATCCGGGCGAGTGTTTCGAGGGCGGACGCCATCGACTCGGGATTGGCGTTGTACGCATCATGAATGATCGTCACCCCATCAAAGCGGTCGGTGACGGCCATGCGGCCCCCGCTTAGGGCCTGAGCGGCGTTTAAGCGCTCGGCAATCGTCGGCAGCGAAATTCCCAACTCGATCCCCACCGCGGCGGCGGCAGTGGCGTTCACGTACTGGTGGCCGCCGATGAGCTGTAACGCAACGCGAACCGTTTCGCCCCCGTGCGATAAATCAAAACTCGCAGCGCCCGCGTCGCTGAGCGTGATGTTGGAACAGCGCACATCGACGCCGGCGTCATTACTGGTCCGGCTGGAATCTGCGCCGCGGTAATCGGCGCCCTGGCCGAAAAAGCGGACGGCGCGCCCGTGGGCCTGGTGGGCCATTGCCGCTACCCGCGGATCATCAGCGTTGAGGATCGTGGTGCCACCTGGTTTTGTTCCCGTGACAAGTTCAGCTTTGGCTTGCGCAATGTGTTCGACGGACCCGAACTCGCCCAGGTGGGCTTGCCCGACGCCCAAAACCAGTGAAATATCAGGGGGCGCAATCTCGGTGAGGTAGTCCAGGTGTCCGATGCCGGCTGCGCCCATTTCGAGCACCAAAAACCACGTGTCCGCATCCGCCCTTAGGACGGTCAGCGGCAGCCCAATTTCATTATTAAACGATCCAAGCGGGGCAATCGTTGAGGCAAGGGGCGAGATGATCTGGGAGATGAGGTCCTTCGTGGTGGTCTTACCTGCTGATCCGGTCAGTGCGATTACGCGCGTTTTTGGCAGGAGACGCAGCACGTGACGGGCCAGGCGGCCCAGGGCGTATTGCGTATCGGAAACAATTACGGCCGGGTAGTTGGTTGGTTTTGTGACCAGGGCTAAAGCCGCGCCGGCGTTAAAAGCATCGGCGAGAAACTCGTGCCCGTCGTGGTGGTCTCCGGGCAGCGCAACGAAGAGTGAGCCGGGCTCAACTAGGCGAGAGTCAACCACGACGGAACCGGTGACGGTTATCTCCGGTGCCGGGGCTTTTGGGCTGGTGGCGGTCGGCACAGCATCGTTTGGGCTAGTGGCGGTCGGTCCCGCGGCTTTTATCTGGGCAGCGGGGGTTAATTCCCCGCCTACGGCTGCGGCTATCTCAGCCGCGGTGCAAGCGATCACAGCCATCGCCTCGCCAACGCAGCGCGCAGCTCTTCCCGATCATCAAAATGGAACATTTCCCCGCGGACTTCCTGGGTGGTCTCATGGCCCTTGCCAACGAACAAAATCGTGTCCCGTTCATCAGCCAAGTCAGCGCACACGGCAACAGCATCGCGGCGCGAGTCTGATTCTAAAACGGTTTTATTTGGAATTGATTTCGCACCGCGCTTTACCTCAGCGCGGATGCTCGCTGGGTCCTCGAAACGGGGATTATCATCGGCAATCACGACCACATCAGCTGCCCGCGCCGCGGCCTCGCCCATGTAGAAGCGCTTGCCCTCGTCACGGTTTCCACCCGCGCCTACGGCCACAATCAGCCGCCCCGGTGTCAGGGGGCGCGCTGCCTGGGCGGCGGCGATAACCGAATCGGGCGCGTGAGCATAGTCAACTATCGCCAGCGGACCGGGTTCGCGCCCAAAAACATGTTCCATCCGACCCGGTACGCCCGGATATGAACCAATCGCTTGGGCCGCAACCTTGATCGGGACTCCCGCGCCATGGGCGAGCAAGATTGCCAGTGCGGCGTTGGTGACGTTAAACGCGCCGACGAGATGGGTTTCTACTGCGATTTCTATTTCTGGCCCAGCGAGTACGAACTTCGCCCCGACGTCCACGTCACCGGCGGCGGTAAGGCGGGGCTGAATATTTTGCACCTGCCAAGTGGCCTCTTGCCCGTTGGTGCTCAGTGTCTCGACCGGCACGCCGGCCTCCCGCGCGGCGCGCACGCCCCAATCATCGTCTATGCACACGATGGCTCGATTGGTGAATTGCGGCTGCAAAAAGGCGAGTTTTGCTTGGAAATAACTTTCCATATCGCCGTGAAAGTCCAAGTGATCGCGCTGCAAATTAGTAAACGCTACGACCGTGAAATGGGAACCAGCAACCCGGTGGAGGCTCAAAGCGTGGGAGGAGACTTCCAGTGCTCCTGCGGCAATATGGCGCTGACGCATGAGTGCGAAGAATTCTTGTAATTCTGGAGCCTCTGCCGTGGTGCGCTCGGAA
>JAJYRW010000052.1 GCA_021793895.1 Actinomycetes bacterium | reverse complement strand
CGAGGGCGACGTTATCGCCGAGTTCAACGAGGAAGAGCGCAACGAGCCCGACTTCCAAGAGCATTTGGCCGACGTTGTTGCGAATCCGACAAAAGTCGCAATCAATGGCGCAACAGGGGTGAAATAATGAAATCTTCACCGTTTTACAAGGTGATGAATCGTCGTGCTACCACGATGGAAAAGTACCTTTCAGTTATTATCATCGCTTACATCGCGATCGTCGCCCTCAAAAATCCCCTGTTTTTTAGCTTCGAGACTTTCTTTGACATTGTCCGTGGCGGCTCGGGCACCATGCTGTTGGCTCTGGGTGTGCTCGTCGTGTTGGTCTCGGGCGGAATTGATGTCTCGTTCACCGCTGTCGCACTGGTTTCTGCATACGCATCGGTGTTAACGATGCTGAAACTGGAGATGGATAGCATCTTCCTTGGACTCATAATTTCGGTCGTTATTGGAACAGTCCTGGGAGCACTGAATGCGGTAATCATTCAAATTTTACGCCTACCAACGCTGATCGTAACGCTCGGCACAATGAGCGTTTATCACGGGCTAATGGCCGTCGTTTTCGGAACGAAGTCGTATCCCATGAGCCAAATGCCCCAATCGATGGTGAAATTCGGCTCGGCTGACCTGATTACAATCACGGTTGGAGACGAGCGCTATGGTTTGACAATATTTTTCCCTATAGTCATAGCGGCAATTATATTGACCTGGTTCATTTTGTACCGCACGATGCTCGGCCGCCGCGTATTTGCAGTCGGTTCGAACGAGGAATCAGCATCTCGTCTGGGAATCAACATTTTTCGAACCAAGTTGTTCGTCTACTCCTACACAGGAGCGCTCGCGGGCTTGATGGGTGTCATGTACTTCTCCGAAATCAAGGACGTGAAACTAGTCTCACCCCTCATGGGCGCTGAACTGTTGATTATTGCTGCGGTCGTTATCGGTGGCGCAAAACTCACGGGCGGCGAAGGCACAGTTCTGGGTGCGATTCTTGGCGTCGCCGTATTTGAACTGTTCCAAACCACGTTGGTGTTCCTCGGCTTGAGCTCATCGTGGAATGACCTATTCTTTGGGGCCGTATTGCTTGCGAGTCTCATGGTCATGTATCGGCGCCAACGCATTTCTGACCGCAAAAATCTAGTATTTTCCGCCAATTAATCCAACGTGACAGGAGGATTAAAATCATGAATCACGTCAAGGGATTGTTGAGCAGAAATCCCCATTTTACGGTTCTTACCCTACTGACCGCCTCGACCCTGCTTGTCCTTATCTCTATTTTGGGCGGCCGATTTTTATCATCCAACAATCTGCAATCGATGGGCACTCAGGTCGCAGAGTTTGGACTACTAGCACTCGCAATGGGACTGTCGATGCTTTTGGGGGGCATCGATCTATCGATAGTGTCGGCTGCCGTTCTGTCGGGAATTGTAGGTGCAAAATTCCTCTCGGGCGACATTATTGAGATCACGTCGGGAAATGAGACGATGGTGCTTATCATCGGTTCAATCGCGATCCTAATTACCGGAATGCTGTGCGGTCTATTAAACGGCTTCTTGGTAGCTAAAGTTTCTATTCCGCCTATTCTGGCCACTCTTGCTACACTTATTTTCTTCTCGGGTATCGGAATGGTCATCACGAACGGGCAGAGCGTCCCGGTCGAGATTCAAGACTTCTCGATGCTGGGTATTTCGACAGTTGCTTATGTACCGATGGTTTTCATTTTGATGCTGGTGGTCTTTATCGCCATTGGCTTCTTTTTGCAGCGTACGCGAACTGGCCGGCGGTTCTATTTATATGGTGAGAACAACGTAGCATTGCGTTTCACTGGAGTTCGCAACGAGCGCGTCGTAATGACAACATACATTCTCATTGGCTTGATAGTTGGTCTGGCCGGTCTCATCATGGTTTCGCGGGTTAACTCGGCGCGCGTTGGCTTCGGCGAGTCATACCTATTGCAGGCGATTTTGGTTGTCGTTCTAGCCGGCTTTAATCCTTACGGCGGTCATGGAAAAGTAGGCAGCTTATTGCTTGGTCTGGTCCTGTTGCAGTCCCTTTCCTCGGCCTTCACGATTATGCGGTTTGACCCTTTCATGAAGACGTTCATTTGGGGTGCTTCGCTTTTGATAATCATGCTGATTAACCGGATTATTACGCTGCAAACGCAGCGACGTCATCACCGACGTCCACCGAAATCTCGCGATACCAGTTCATCGCCACCGTCATCCTCACAGCCGGAAACGGTTTCGGTTTAGGAGGAGTTATGGCGGACACCAAAAGTTTTCAAGTCTTGGCAGATACAGTCTCGCAAGAGATCCGATCTGTATTAGATCGCATTGATGACAAACAAATTTGGGACGTCGTCACTGCCTTAATGGTGGCACCTCGCGCTTTTGTTCTTGGGGTAGGACGGGAGGGACTGGCGGCTCGTGGCTTCGCAATGCGACTGGGCCACAGCGGTTTGACGACGCACTGGGGTTGGGATGACACCACGCCCGCAGTTACGGAAGAAGACGTCTTTGTTTTGGTCAATGGCTCGGGCTCGATTGGTCACCTCGACTATGTCTTTGAACAGGTAGGAGCCATTGGAGCTACGACGGTTGTTGTGACGGGTGTGCCTGATGCGCCGACGCCGCGCGCTGCGGACTACGTCCTCACAATTCCCGCGAGCGTGTATCGCGGGAAGGGTGATTTGGTGCCCTCTATCCAGCCAATGGGCAGCCTGTTCGAGCAAAGCACGCTAATCACGCTCGATCTGGTGGTGTTGTTGCTCGCGCAGGCCAAGGAACTGAGTTTCGCGGATCTCGCCGCACGGCATCGCAATTTTGAGTAGTCGCTTAGCAAGGGAGCTGAAATGACGAAGATTTGGAATGACCCGGCTGAATTTACCGAGGACGCCCTCGACGGATTTTCTTTGCTGCACCGTCGTTATGTGCGGCAGGTTACGGGCGGTGTGGTGCGTCGTACGCCCGGTGCCGACGGAAAGGTTGTCGTCCTAGTCGGTGGAGGTTCCGGCCACTACCCGGCATTCATGGGATGGGTGGGCCCGGGTTTCGCGGACGGTGCCGTGGTCGGGAATGTATTTAGTGCTCCCTCATCCCAATACGCCTATTCGGTTGCTCGAGCAGCCGATCGGGGAGGGGGTGTCATCTTCGCGTACGGCAATCACGCGGGCGACGTCATGAACTTCGGAATGGCAGCTGAACAACTCGGCCACGAGGGTATTGATGCGCGCCACATCATCGTCACGGACGACATCTTGGCCGCACCCCCAACCGAAATTGACAAGCGACGCGGAATCGCGGGCGACTTCACCGTGTTCAAAATGCTTGGTGCAGCAGCAGAAACCGGGGCCAACATTGACGAGGTAATGCGTCTGGGCCAGCTGGCAAATGCGCAAACACGCACGATTGGTGTCGGCCTTGCAGGCTGCACAATGCCGGGAGCTAATGAGCCATTATTCACGGTAGAACCGGGGATGATGGGCATCGGGCTAGGCTTGCACGGTGAGCCCGGAATTGAGACAATTCCGTTGGGAAATGCACAGGATATCGCCCGCCGCCTTGTCGATCCTCTGCTGGCAGAGAACCCGCAAAATTCACAGCGCGCGGCAGTAATTCTGACCGGCTTGGGGGCCACGAAGTACGAGGAACTGTTTTTACTGTGGCGCGAAATTGCGCCCCGATTTGATACAGCAGGAATTGAACTGATCGAGCCCGAAGTCGGGGAACTTATAACGAGCCTTGACATGGCTGGTGTCTCATTAACTGTTACCTGGCTCGATGACGACCTCGAGCCTCTTTGGCGCGCGGTGGCAGATACGCCAGCGTTCCGGCGTGGTTCCATCACGTGTTCCAATGTCAGCGAAGCCGCTCGCAATGAGGTCGACGATGAAGTCGCGCCGGAAGTAGAAATCCCGCCGTGTTCGAGCGCCTCTCATGCAGCCGCACGATTCTTCGGCGAGCAACTCAGTGCGGCCGCGCGCGTTGTAGAAGCCGAAGAGAACCGTCTCGGTCAACTCGATGCCGTTGCTGGTGATGGCGATCATGGGCGCGGAATGGTGCGCGGTATTCAAGCAGCTGAAGAAGCCGCGCACGCGGCGATCTGCGCGGGCGCGGGTCTGGGAACAACACTGATCTTGGGGGGTGATGCATGGGCTGCTCATGCTGGTGGCACCTCCGGAGTTTTATGGGGTTCGGGATTGCGTGCTGCAGGCGCGCACCTGGGCGATCAAGTAGTTGATGACGGCGCTATTGCCACCGCTGCGCGTGCCTTTGTAGACACGATGTCACGTCTGGGCAAAGCGGAATTAGGCGATAAAACACTTCTCGATGCAGCACTTCCATTTGTGGAAGTGCTTGAGCGAGAGATTTCGGACGGCGTCGCTTCCGCTTGGAATTTGGCAGTACAGCGCGCACAAGAGGCCGCCGAAGCAACGGCGGACCTGGAACCCAAAATCGGCCGCGCCCGGACTAACGCGCAACGAAGTTTAGGAACTCAAGACCCCGGTGCAGCTTCATTTGCGCTCGTTGTCTCTTCCGTAAGCAATATCGAATAGGAGAGCAGTAGATATGCAGAAACTCAGAATTGTTATCGGCGCCGATGAAGCCGGTGTGGAATATAAGGAAGCTTTAAAAGCAGACCTCGAGAAGGATGAACGCGTAGCAGAAGTAATCGACGTGGGTGTGCGTCCAAGCGAAGTTGAGGCTTATCCGAACGTTGCGAAATCCGGTGCCGAATTAATTGCAGCGGGCAAGGTCGACCGGGGCCTTCTTATTTGTGGCACTGGTATGGGTATGGCGATTACGGCGAATAAGATACCCGGTGTTCGGGCTGTCACGGCGCATGACAGTTTTTCTGTGGAACGATCTGTACTCTCCAATAACGCACAGGTCCTTACGATGGGCCAACGTGTTATCGGACTCGAGTTGGCTCGCCGCCTGGCCCACGAATGGCTGGAATACGAATTCGACGAGACATCGGCGTCTGCCGCGAAGGTTCAAATTATCAAAGATATGGACGAATAGCGGCGGTCGAAGCTTAGCATTCCGTAAATACTGGCAACAAAGAGCTGCAACGCTGCACCTCTTAAATCAGTTGTCGGACAACCGATATCGAAACTGGTGAACACTATGGCAGGTCACATTGATGCAACAAGCGCAACGCTTCGCGACCGCCTCGTTGCTGTCACTGACAAATTAGGATCTGATCCCGAACTCGTCCTTTATGGTGGCGGAAATTCTTCAGTCAAGGTCGACTGGGTAACGGTGACTGGCAAAAAAATACCCGCACTGTTCGTGAAGGGCAGCGGCCACGACATGGCGGGAATCACCACGGCAGGTTTCGCGCCCCTGGATCTGCGGCGCGTACGTGAGTTGCTGCCACCAACACGGGTGGGCGACTTGGACTTTGCCGACGAGTTGCGTTGCACAATGCTGACATCTGCGGCGCCTGACCCCTCCGTTGAAAGCCTGGTGCACGCATTATTGCCGCACAAAGCGGTGTTGCACTCCCACGCGGACGCAATTCTCGCGCTCACTAACACTGAACGCGGAGCGGAAAACATTGTGCAGGCACTGGGGGAAGAAGTACTCATAGTTGATTACGCAATGCCCGGTCCGGACCTAGGGGCGGCAGTGCATGCTGCCTGGAGTGCAGCCCTCAAGCGACAGGAAAAGCCTACGGCAATCGTGGTTCTCGAACACGGTCTATTCACCATGGCCGACACGCCTGAGCAAGCGTGCGAAAAGCATCTTGAACTTGTGGCACGGGCAAATGAGTTCATAGCCGGTCGGCGCCCGAAATTGAATGCCGAGGCGAGGTTGCCTCCAGCCGACCCCGTGGTCTTGGCGCAACTGCGGCATGAAATCAGCCATGCCGCCGGTCATCCGATGATCATGCGACGCGAAGCGGGCGCGAGCGTTGCAGAATTTAGCGCAAATCCGGAATACGTCGCCGCTGCCCGGAGGGGCCCAGCGACGCCAGATCACGTGATTTGGACCGGCCCGTTCCCCATGATCGGCCGCAATGTGGCGGAATTTGGCCGCGAGTATGAGCAGTATTTCGCTGAACACGCTGACCGGCGAGACGTGGAATTGGTTCGCCGGGACCCGGCACCGCGGGTAGTGCTGGATCCCCACCTGGGGCTGTTAAGCGTGGGGCGCACTGCCAAAGAAGCCCGTGCGGTGAGCGAAATATTCGCTCACACCATGGACACAATTGCCAACGCGGAAGCGCTCGGGGGCTACGTTCCCGCCGGGCCCGGCCACGTATTTGACCTCGAGTATTGGGCGCCGCAGCAGGAAAAGCTCAAGCGCGCCGATACCCACCTTCCGCTCGTCGGAAAAGTAGCGGTCGTCACGGGTGCCGCCTCGGGAATTGGTCGCGCGTGCGCGCAGGAACTTATGGCCGCGGGCGCGAGCGTCGTTGGATGGGATATTTCCGCTGATGTAGGCGAAACGTTCGACTCCGAAGACTTTCTGGGCCTCCAGGTAGACGTGACGGATCCGCAGGCCCAGCGGGCGGCCATTGCCGCCGGCGTTGAAGCGTTCGGCGGACTCGACATTCTGGTGGTGTGCGCAGGGATTTTCCCCACGGCTCAGCACCTCGAAGAGCTAGACATGGCGGTATGGCGCCGCACTATGAGTATCAATGTCGACGCAGTCGCGGAGCTCTACAGCCTCGCGTTCCCGCTGCTAAAAGAAGCACCAGGCGGCGGCCGTGTTGTAGTGATTGCCTCCAAGAACGTGGCCGCACCTGGCCCCGGAGCTGCCGCTTATTCCTCTTCTAAGGCCGCAATCACGCAACTGTCACGCGTTGCCGCGCTCGAGTGGGCGCCGCACGGCATTCGGGTCAACATGCTCCACCCGGATGCGGTATTCGACACCGCGCTGTGGACCGATGAACTGCTAGCCAAGCGTGCTGATCATTACGGCATGTCAATTGACGAGTACAAGCGTCGCAATCTGCTCAGCACAGAAGTTACCTCGGTCGGTGTGGGGCAATTGGCAGTTGCAATGTCCTCCTCACTCTTCGATGCAACGACCGGAGCGCAGGTCCCTATTGATGGTGGAAACGAGCGAGTTATTTAGCGAGTTCCCACCGCCCACGCCACTCGCGCCAGCCTTTCTTGACCCCTACTTAAGGAGCAAACGTGAAAAACGCCAACGCCCTCCAGGCCGACTACCGATTCGGTGAATGGGGCCCGGCCTATCTGGTCCAGGGTGAATCCGCCGACTTCGGAGTACTCCTCCTGCGCCCCGGTGATGCCATGGAAAACCACTTCCACGAGCACTGCGACGAGGCATTTGTCGTGCTCGAAGGCGAGTGTGAACTGTGGATCAACTGCCAGGAGCGCCATGTCATGCGCTTTGGTGATGTCTACCAAAGTCAGCCCGGTGAGATGCACTACCTGGTGAACAACTCCGACAGTGATTTCCGGTGCGTATTCATCAAGACACCGGCCAGCCCGGGCGACACCATCGCCGCACAGTGGAAGCCGGGTGAGCCGGTACCGCAGATCTCTTAAATTGGGCGGCCCAAGCCGCCTGATGGTCATTCACCTCAACCCATGCTTAACCCACCTCACGCCAAATTAGGAGAAAATGAAATGGCAGACGTAGAAGGCACAATCAACGCCAAGGACTTCGGTTTGAACACCCCGCAGGAGGCTCCCGGATTCCATATCAAGGGTGCAGGTCAACTCGAATTTGGGATGCAACACCGGCTTGCCCGCATTTTCGGTGACGATGGCCGCACAGTCATGCTTGCCTTTGACCACGGATACTTCCAGGGGCCCACCTCGGGGCTTGAGCGCGTTGACCTCAACATTGTTCCGCTTGCGCCGGATGCTGACGCACTCATGGCGACCCGCGGAATCTTCCGGTCAGTGATCCCGGCCGCCAACAACAACGCCCTGGTGCTGCGCGCCTCGGGCGGTCCTTCGATTTTGAAGGACCTGTCCAATGAGCGCATCGCGATGGATATCGAAGATGCCGTGCGCATTGACGCGGCCGCCGTTGCAGTGCAGGTATTCATTGGTGGTGAAAACGAGACGCAATCGGTGCACAACATGACCCAGCTCGTAGACACCGGAAACCGGTACGGCATGCCAGTACTGGGCGTAACCGCGGTGGGCCGCGAGCTCACACGCGATGCTCGCTACCTCGGATTGGCCACGCGCATCATTGCCGAACTCGGCGCACAGATGGTTAAGACCTACTTCTGTGAAGAAGACTTTGAACAGGTCACGGCCGCGTGCCCGGTTCCGGTGATCATGGCGGGTGGCAAGAAGCTTCCAGTTGCTGACGCATTGACGATGGCCTGGAAGGCGATCGACCAGGGCGCGGCAGGCGTCGACATGGGGCGCAACATCTTCCAGCGCCAGGTACCGGCCGCCATGATGGCCGCAGTTAAGGGCATCGTGCACGGTGGCCTCAGCCCGCAGGAAGCAGAAGCTAAGTACCGCGACCTGTCCGGCGGCGCGCAAGACTAGACCGGGAGGGATTGCGGCGGCAGACTCACGACTGCTTCGCGTGTGACTACGTGTCGCCGCAAGCCTTTACTCGTGCTTCGAACCTGTTGGTTCTACGACCATGTGATTCTTCTGGCCAAAACCGAAAATAATCTATGCGAGTATCCAACATAATTATTTGCGATGAGTTTTAGGAGTGCACGCTTGATACCTGGAGGAAAGAAGTCTGAAAATTTTGCGCCGCGAAGACGACTGATAGTAAACGCACCGCCACGCGCTAATGCATAGCGGTGCGTTTCATGCTTTTTAGCTAACGGCAGCGCGCATCGCGCT
>JAJYRW010000051.1 GCA_021793895.1 Actinomycetes bacterium | reverse complement strand
CATCATTGCCGCAATTAACGTGGCAGCACCAAAAACTCGACTGGGAGATCATCTGTTCGAGGCTGGCACCTACATTCGGGGTGTCGCGGCCAGACTGTCGCAGCAACTCGGCTGTAGCGCAGCGGACGACTAAATAACGTCACATCGCAGTAATCTCGTTCAGCTCGGCCAGGTCAGCCGCATCGGGCTCCCAGGCGCTAGCTGCAACATTCGATCGCACCTGTTGTGAAGTGCGTGCCCCGGCGATTACTGATGCCACCGTCGGCTGCGCTGCCAGGCCCCCGATCGCAACGTCGACCAGCCGCAAATCGCGTTCCGCCGCGAAACGCTCCAATGCCTCGATGACGTCGAAATTCGCTGCCTCGAGTCGCTGCGGCCGCTGTGCTAACCGCGTTCCAGCCGGTGCTGCCTCCCCGCGCCGGTACTTGCCGGTTAGCAAGCCGGAAGCCAGCGGGTAATACGGCAAAAGACCCATCCCTAGGTGCTCTAGTGCCGGAATCAGTTCCGCTTCTGGCAAGCGATCCAGGAAGGAATAGGCATTTTGCGCCGATATAAATTGCGTTAGTCCCCCACTCGCCGCGCTCCAGTGCGCATCGACTACCTCCCACGCTGCAAAATTCGAGCAGCCGATATAGCGCACTTTTCCTTCGCGCACCAAATCATCAAGCGCCGACAACGTCTCATCAATTGGGGTCATCGGATCTGGTTGATGCATCTGATAAAGATCAATCCAGTCCGTACGCAACCGGCGCAGCGATGCTTCGACCGCGCGCTTAATGTAGCGCCGAGATCCGCGCACTCCCCAGTCCGGTCCATTGGCGCCCGAAGTATCCATCCCAAATTTTGTGGTGATAATCACATCGTCCCGGATTCCTTCTAGCGCACGTCCCAGCAACTCCTCCCCCTCGCCAGCGTAGGAGCCATAGATATCAGCGGTATCAAAGAACGTGATTCCCTCGTCCAAAGCCGTTTTCACCACGCCGGATACCTCATCTGGCGGGAGCGTAACCCCAAACGTGTTGCAGCCCAGCCCAACCCCTGAGACGGTAAGACCACTGGAACCGAGTTGCTGATAGCGCATTTTTCTCCTTTTCGCCGCACTACTGCACTGCACTATTTCGTGTGTTCTACCCCACTCTAAGCCGGGCGGGCGGAACATTTTGCTCGGTTCAACCGTTGGACTGTATGAAGCGATCGTCTAGGTACCTCGAGAAGGGGGTAACCATAAATGGCTGACCGAGGATTACGCGGAACGCGTCTGGGCACAACCAGTTTGGAAACCGATGTGGGTGTGCGCTTTGCAGCGCGTATGGAAGCAAAGTACGACTGCCCCAATGGGCACACCATTGTGCTGCCATTCGCCGAAGATGCTGAAGTGCCCGCGGTATGGGAATGCCGCTGCGGTGCCGAAGCACTATTGCGCGATGGTGTGCGCCCCGAGGAGAAGAGTGGTAAACCGCAGCGTACCCACTGGGACATGCTGCTCGAGCGTCGTTCGATTCCCGAACTTGAAGAGCTGCTAGATGAGCGCCTTGACCTGCTGCGAAAGGGTCAGTTGCGCCGCAGCGCCTGAGGCAGGCGCCGCAGCTGTTGCATCCGCCGTCGAACGCCCCAACCAGTTACGCGCCACAGCGCCTCAAAAACTATTGAACGATTCATTTTGGAGGTCCCTTCTCGCCTTTCCACAAAGGTGATGGGGACCTCCTTTATTTTGCCCGGAAGATCCAGAACGCGGCGCACCATGTCGACTTGAAAGCAGTATCCGGTCGAAGCAACCTGGTCCAATCCCACCCGAGTTAATGCACTGGCTCGATAGGCCCGGAAACCACCGGTCGCGTCCCCGACTCCCAAGCCTAAAACGGCCCGAACATAGGCGTTTCCGCCCCTACTGAGCCACTCGCGATGCCGGGGCCAATCCACAATCGACCCGCCCGGGACCCAGCGCGAACCCAGCACGAGATCGGGCGCATCCTCGGCCGCAATACGCTCCAATAACCGGGGCAGTTCTTCTGGCTGATGAGAGGCATCGGCGTCCATCTCGACAAGGACCTCATAGCCGCGCTCTAGGGCCCAGCCGAATCCGGCCACATACGCTTTACCCAAACCCTGTTTCCCGGCTCGATGCAACACCGAAATAGCCCCATCTTGGGCCGCCATTTCGGCAGCGAGCTTGCCCGTACCGTCTGGTGAGGCGTCATCGACGATTAGGACATCGGCATTTGGGACGGCGTCTCGCAGCCGGCCGATCGTCTCACCGAGCATTTCGCTTTCGTTATAGGTGGGAACGATTACCAGCGTTTTCACAGTGCGTCCACGTCGCCAGTGCGCAAGCGGCGGCCTTCGCGCGGTGCCCCAGAGCCGGTTAGCGATTTGTTTTCGATCCCTGCTCCGTCTTGCGGGCGCGCCTGCTGCGCTTTAGCTTCCCGGCGCGACTTCTCCTCGTCCTTGCGAATGGTGCGGTGCAATAGTTTGCGCAGGCCAAACGATATGAACACTCCCGCGGCAATCACTATCGCGGTCAGATTGAAAAAGAACGCGATCCAGTTCCCGAACATGGTCGCCGGCGTCAAAGTCGTGCGCAACTTCATGTCACCGACCATGTTTTCGGCCGTGTAGTGGCCGGTGCGGTGGGTGACGGTTCCGTCCGGATCAATCATTGCGCTAACGCCCACGGTCGAGATCTGCAGGCTTGCTCGGCCGTGTTCGATGGCCCGCATGCGCGTCATCGCTAGTTGCTGCACGGACTCATTCGTAAATCCAAACGTCGCATTATTGGTCTGAACCAGCAATAGTTCGCCCCCGGCCGCAATGGATTCGCGCACGATCCCGTCATAGGCAACTTCGAAGCAGATAACGTCGCCGAGCGATACTTCGCGATCATGGCGCAAACTCTCCAGCGGCACGACTCCCACCTCGTCCCCGCCGATCATGTCGCGCTGAATCCGGTCAGCCTCTTTTGAAACTAGGCGTGCTATGGGCCGAAAAGGGATGTATTCGCCAAAGGGCGCGGGATGCTGCTTGATATAGGACTGCGTCTCTCCGACCCCTGCCTCCCACAGCAGCGAAATATTGATGCGCTCCGACTCCCCCACAGCCCGCACTGCGCCCACCAGCAACGGCGCATCAACTTCTGCTGCCGCCGCGTCAATGGCCCGGTAGGCCTCAGCATCTACCTGGGGGTCGATGTCGGTGGCGTTTTCCGGCCAGACCACCAGATCTAGGTCTTCGCCCCGCTCGGCGAGCCGGTGGGTTTCTTCAACGTGATTGTTCAAAACTATGCGTTGGCGCTCGAAAGCATCCAACCCCTGCCCCGGCACATTGCCCTGTACTGCTCCGACGCGCAGTGTCCCGTTCTCCGCGTGATTATCCAGCGTGATTACGTTGCCAATCAGCAGCAAAACCACCGGCATGGCGATACCGACGACGACCGTGCGCGGCACCAGCATCAATCCGGCGCATTCCCCGCGGCGCAGTAGCCGCAGGGTGGTAAAGACCCGATAGGCAGCAATACCGACTACGGCCCCTGCCACAACGGTCACAAACGTTACGAGCGGAGCGCCCCCGAGCCAGGCCAATTTTCCTGCCGGCGCGTCCACCTGGGAGAACGCGATCCGCCCCCAGGGGAATCCACCGAACGGAACATTGGATCGCAACTCTTCGCTTGCCGTCCAAAATATGCCGAAAATAATGGCCTGCCAGCTAAAGCGCAGCAGTACGAATTGGTACCGCAGCATCAGGGCCCACACCCAAGTCACCAGGGCCATAAAGGCACCCTGAGAACCCGCCAGCAATATCCACGGTGCCGGACCGACCGCGAATTCGGCCCAATCCAGATGTGGTAAGAAGAACGCCAAACCCCAAATAAAGCCGTAGACGGCAGCGGCCTTGGTGGAACTAAGCGCTACATCGCGCGTAATGAAAAGCAGGATGGCAATACCCAGCGGCGCTATGAGCCACAGATCATAGGGCGCGAACGCAAAGTTCGTAATGTAGCCACCTGCGGCCGCCAAAACGAGGCGCAAGATGCCACTGAGGGTCCGAAGTTCCACGCCAGCAGCCTACGTGGTTATCGAGCGGGACTGGCGCACAGGCCCGCAACTACTCCGCTGTCAATCGCATAGATTTACGGCGTGCCAATTGCGGGTGTGCGCCAGCAGTGCGGGCATGGAAACGGGGCCAAATATGCCAATGGCTCGCGCAACCTTCGGGCCGTACCTCGAGGAGGTCGTTATCTAAGGGAAGCGCGAGCCTGGCCTGATTCGAAAATACCTTCTCCGCCCGCTGAGTCAACCGCCTAAACCCGCTGGTCACAGGCTTCTGTGCAGGTCAGAGCCAACAAAATTTCCTCTAAAATTAACCCATTTGGTGGGCGTGTCTTTAACTGTCGGCGTGTCGCGACATAAGTGCAACACCCTCCCGCAAAACCTGGATGCACTGAATAGGTTGTACATCCATTTCGATGTTGGCTAGCGCGCTGTTCGCGGGGAGCGTGAGCACGGTTTCGAACTGACCGAACCCGCGATTAGCGCGCAGCGGATAAGCCGTCGTGTCGACTGCGGACCAGATAGCGATGGTGGCCGGCGCTCCGACTTCTAAAGAAATTATTCCCCCGGTGTGCGCGCCGAACGCGTCAATCATGTTCAGCCGCTGCCCGCTATCGTGATGAGTCATCGCGGTGTGCACGGTCCCCCACGGGTTAAAGGAACGTTGCGGGGCATGCGAAGCAAATCGCAATTCAACTCCGGTGGTAATTAGGTCCGCCCAGGGGTTCATTGCCAGTGCCCGCACGGGGCCCAAACGTTTGGCGTACAGCCCGTCTTCGCCACCGAAAGCCGCCTCCGCTTGCGGATCAGCAATGATTGTCACCCCGAAAAGTACGAGGGAACTAAGGGCGGTTGCGTCAATCAGGTCAGCAGATTCAACCTGGTGCCCGGCCCGGCGGAGCGCATCATCGCCCACTTCCCGCGCGGCCGCCTCAAATGCCGCCACCAGCGCGTGTAAGGCGCGATCACCGCGGGCCCGAAATACCGCGGCCCGTCCCAATTGTGTCGCCGCGATCAGATGCGCCGCAATTTCACTTTCCGAAACGAGCAGCTCCCCCATGCCCGGGTCATCCCCCGACCACTGCGGCGCGTGTCGGTCGGAATACCGCTGCTCCAGCGCGGCAGTGCCAGTGGTGAAATCACCGTCTATCGCCACGGGACCAAAACCGGCCAACCCCGGGGCCGCTGCCAAAATTTCCTGCCCCTGGGCGGCGCTGGTGAGTTTGCCCCCGCCGTACACCACCACCTGCGGCAATCCACTTGCGGCATCCGCGGTGAGGTCGGCGAATTTTTGCAGTTCACTGACCGGTCGCTGGGCGTTGCCATGATGATTAAGGACGGCGACTCCCGCCTCCGCAGCAGCGTTCAACCCCGCGCGCAGGCCGGCTTGGAGTTCGCCATCTGCCAGCGCTTGTTCCGGATCGGTGGGTAGGTCCAGTAGTTGCAGGCCGAGGGTGAGGGCGTCAATTTTAGCGTCGTGGAAGGCCGGAGTTATGAGGTTTCCGTCAAGTTCGACCGTTTCCGCTTCTTGAATAAGGCTCGTGATTTCTTCCGGTAGCCCCGGATCGGAAGAGTTTCCGATCCACGCGATGGAACCGTCTTTAACTATGAGCGCATCGGGAGTGGCCTGGCCGGCGGGGATTGCCGTTGCCACTACTCCCCCGCGATAGAAGGTCACGTTCACAGCCATACAGCGTAGCGGGGATTACACCGAAGACCAGGCCACTACCCCGCGGCGTACGAGGTCGACTGCTCGGCGGGCAGCCGTGCGCGTGGATTCTTCGGGGGCGGCAATGGCGACCTGATCCAGCAGGTCGATGACCTGTTTGCTCCAGCGCACGAAATCTCCGGCTTCCAATTCAATTTCGGCCAGCACCTCATCCAGTCGGGCGCCACTGGCCCAGGCGTAGATTGCGTCGACGATTCCTAGATCGGGAAGTTCGCCGGGCTGCACGCGGTTGTCTTGTTCAATTTGACTGAGCTCTTCGGCAATATTGAGCGTGGCGAAGACAGCCTGCTGGAGACTTCCCCCCGGCCCGGAGGGTATGCGCGGCGAGCCGGGATCTTCGCGGCGGGCTTCATAAACCATCATGGATACCACCGCAGCCAGGCTGGCGGGCTCCAGTTCCTTCCACACGCCCCGGCGTAGGCATTCTGCAACGGTTAGGTCTTTTTCCGCATACAGTTTGGCCAGCCAGCGCCCGGCATCAGTAACGGTAGTTTCTTCATTGTCTTCGTCGAGGTACCCCAGAACGATCAGAACATTACAAACATGATCGAAGTCGCGGGCGATTGAAGCGGTGCGGCCCTCTATGCGGCGCACTAGTCCGTCATATTCGCGCTTGGTCCGGGCCCAGCGTTCTGCCCACCGGGCGTGGTCTTCGCGCTCGGCACAGCCGTGGCAGGGATGGGCACGCATCTGCGCGCGCAGCTGCGCAAGGGCTTGATCATCGGCGGCGCGGGCGCGCTGTTTTTGCGGGCGTGCCGGAGAGTTTGCGTCCGCTCCGCGCTCGGCCAGTGCGCTGCGGAGTCGAGCTGCCATATCGCGGCGAGCGGCCGCGTTGCGCACTGAGAAATTCCGCGGCACTCGAATGTTGGCGATGGGCTCAACCGGGCCGCCCAGGTCCTGGACGGTCACGGTGCGCACCTGCCGATCGAGCATTAAGACTGTTGGTTTTGGGCCCTCCATCGTGCCTGCGGAAGGCTCTAGTACCACGGCCCATCCCGCGCGGCGGCCCGCCGGAATGGCGACAACATCACCTAAGCGCCATTTTTCGATCGAGAGTTTCGTGGCGAGTTTGCGCTCCCGGGAGTCATCGCGCGACAGGTTTGCCTCTCGCTCAGAAATCTCGCGGCGTAACTTCGCGTACTCATCGAAATCCCCCAGATGGCACTCCATGGTCTTTTCGTATCCGTCCAGGGTGTCGGAAAGGTCACGGGCTTTCTTGGCCAAGCCCACCACTCCCCGGTCGGCTTGGAATTGGGCAAAGGAGGTTTCCAAAATGTCGCGAGCGGTGGCGCGTCCGACCTGTCCCACCAGGTTTACGGCCATGTTGTAGGTCGGGCGGAAGGAAGACCGCAACGGATAGGTGCGCCGTGAGGCCAGACCAGCTAACTGATTTGGGTCCAGGCCCGGGTGATACACAACTACGGCATGGCCCTCCACATCAATGCCGCGCCGGCCAGCCCGTCCCGTTAGCTGGGTGTATTCGCCCGCTGTGATGTCGGCGTGCGTCACCCCGTTCCACTTGGTCAGCTTTTCCAGCACGACTGAGCGGGCGGGCATGTTGATTCCCAGGGCCAGCGTCTCGGTAGCAAACACGGCCTTAATGAGCCCGCGAACAAACAGTTCTTCCACCGTTTCTTTAAATACCGGCAGCAATCCGGCATGGTGGGCAGCAAGACCGCGTTGCAGATTAGATAGCCAGGTTTCGTACCCGATAACTGCTAAATCTTCAGCCGGTAGATCGGCGCAGCGCGCCTCGACAATTTCACGAATTTCACGCCGCTCTACCTGCGTTGTTAAACGCAGGTCCGATGCGGCGACCTGGGCTACCGCGCCATCGCATCCCGCCCGAGAGAACACAAAAATGATGGCCGGCAACAGCCCCTCATTATCGAGGCGAGTTAGTACTCCGGCTCGGGACGGCACCCCGGGGCGGGGCCCACCGCGAAAACCACCACCGCGGCGCCGATCACGCTGCTCATAGCGATTTCGACCCCGGCCGCGGCCATTGCGGTTGCGGCCCGACCCGCCGCGGCCGTATCCGCCGCGGCCACCCCCGCCTCCACGCCCCCTTTCGTATCCGCCGCGCCCTCCTCGTCCCCCGCGACCACCGCCCGCCCGCCCATTGCCGCGCAGGTCTGGAATGGAGCGAACAACGGATAACAGTTCGGGATTTATGCGAAATTTGCGCTTCTTTTTACCGTCAGTGTTCTTGGCATTCTTGGCATTCTTGGCGTTACCGGTGTTGTCAGCGCCCGGAAGACTGTCGGGACCACCGGTCAAATACAGGTCATAGAGCTGGCGGTTGACCATGACGTGCTGCCACAGCGGCACCGGGCGATGTTCCGTTACTACCACCGCGGTATCACCGCGGACCGTCTCAAGCCAGGCGCCAAACTCTTCGGCGTTAGAGACGGTTGCCGACAGGGAGGTCACCTGCACGTCATCAGGCAGGTGAATAATTACTTCCTCCCACACCGGCCCGCGGAACCGGTCAGCAAGGTAGTGCACCTCATCCATCACTACGTGCCCCAGGCCCGCCAGCGTGTGGGAGCCGCCGTAGAGCATGTTGCGAAGCACCTCGGTGGTCATGACCACCACGGGCGCCTCACCGTTAATAGAGGTATCTCCGGTAAGCAGGCCGACCCGCTCAGGGCCGTAACGCGCCACAAGATCGTTGTATTTTTGGTTACTTAAGGCCTTAATTGGTGTGGTATAAAACGCTTTGCGACCCTGCTGGAGCGCCAGGTGCACGGCGAATTCACCAACTACGGTCTTGCCGGAACCGGTGGGCGCGGCCACGAGAACCGCGCGCCCCGCCTCGAGGGCGCGGCATCCTTCGAGTTGGAATTCATCAAGCGGGAAGTCATATTTGGCCGAAAATTCCGGTATGGCACCGGCTCGGTCGCGTGCAGCCTGCTGAGCTGCTGCGTAGCGCTGTGCAGGGGAACTCATAGCCCCAGGCTACGGCTTTGTACGGTAATTATCCCAGTTTGATTACCTGCAGCGCGCCCGATTTCACTGCACAGGCCACCGGCGGGTGCGCTACTGGTTCGCCATCGGCAAAGGGCGTGGGCAACTGTTCCCCCGGGGCCGGCTGGATTTCAATTTCACGAGCCGTAACCACTTCCACCGCCGGCGAGAACTTCG